>JASJGP010000520.1:0-6821 GCA_033791485.1 Desulfobacterales bacterium
CTTGACCCCTTGAATCCTTGAACCCTTTCCATCAACTAATTTGAAAGAGAACCTAAAAGGATAAAGATAAGAGATAAAAAGCAGTAGATTGTTTACGGCAAAGGAAAGATTATCATAAATGATCTGTATTGTACAAAAATACGGAGGCAGCAGTGTTGCCGACGTGGATAAGCTGCGTAAAATCGCTCATCTTATCGCCGAAGTGAAACGTCAGAGGATCAATGTTGCTGTGGTGGTTTCGGCTATGGGAAAAACCACCGACAACCTCCTGTCCATGGCTCGTGACTTTTCACCTAAACCGCCACGGCGCGAAATGGATATGCTCCTTTCCACCGGAGAGCGGACCACCATGTCACTGCTATGCATGGCCCTGCATGAGCTCGGTATTGACGCGGTTTCCCTGACAGGTTCCCAGGCCGGTATTATCACCAACGACCGGCACAACGACGCTCAGGTTATCGAAGTCCGCCCTTTCCGCGTGCAGGATGAAATGGCCAAAGGAAAGGTGGTGATCATCGGTGGGTTTCAGGGGGTGAGCTATAAACGGGATATTACCACGCTAGGTCGCGGGGGGTCGGATACCACGGCTGTAGCTCTGGCGGCTGCGTTGGATGCCGAGCGGTGCGAAATTTATTCGGATGTTGATGGTGTTTATTCGGCCGATCCTGCCGTGGTGGCTGATGCCCGCCATCTGCCGGAGGTTTCTTACCCGGAGATGCAGGAGATGAGCACTGCCGGGGCAAAGGTGCTCAACGCGCAAGCCGTGCAATTTGCTAAAGAAAAAAATATTGCCATCTATGCTCGCAGTTCCTTTCAGCCCGGCAGAGAGACGATCATTCGCAGACTTTCTCCCGGTACCATCCTCGGGGTACAGGCGGTGGTCAGAGAAGAGCGCATTGAGCGCATTCGGCTAAACGGAAGTGATGTTCTGCAGCGTTTTAACCAGGTGCTGTCCTATCTTGAATCCGAGCAGGTGCCGGTTAAAGAAGTCAACGTTACCCAGATCGCTGACGCTGGTGATCACTCAAAAGCTTCCTTTGTTGTGTCCACAGGTCATATTTATGGCTGGGAACAAATCAAGGAGGGCATGAAGGAAAAAGTCGGTCCGGATATTTTTTTTGATAATGATCTGGCGGCGGTGTCCCTTATTGGCGAAGGGCTGAACCGCAACAACCAGACATTGCTGGGAACCATCGATTTGCTGAAGCAGCATGATATCACCGTATCCGGCATCACCACCACTTCATTCAGGATTTCGCTGCTGGTACCACAGGACATAATAGATCAAAGTGTCCAACTTTGTCATGCTCGTTGGGTGATGAATGGCCTTGCATAGATATAGAAGGGGGACAAATCAGTTTACTTTATTTTCAATTTATTCCAGACTTTTATTTTATCTTCCTTGGATAAACCTTTAACGATTTCGATATTAATACCATCTGAAAGTCCTACCTCAATATATCTTTTATCGAATTGCTCCGGTTCGTTTTCAACTTCTACGAATACCCTGTCTCCTTCAAATTGCAATAAACTTTCATTGAGGGCCAATACGCTATCTTTTTTTTCCAGAACAATGTCGGCATTGGCGCTATAACCGGCTCTGATGAAATGAGATTTTTTCAGATTCATCTTAGCCCGTATTTCAAACTGTATGGCACCTTCTTCCTCAACCCCTTTTGGCGAAATATATTCTAAAATGGCGTTGAATTTTTCTTTCTCTACGGCACCGACCGAGAGGATTAAATTCATACCTGCTTTTATTTTTCCTACTTCGGATTCATCAACTTTGCCTTCGAAAATCATTTCCATCATATCGGCAATAACAGCAATGGTTGTTCCCGCGTTAAAGTTATTTGTTTCAATGACAGACTTACCTTCTTTAACAGGAATATCCAGAATCATTCCGTCGATGGTTGATCGGATCAACGTATTGGTTTCTTCACCGGGATTTTTTCTAACGCCGGCTTTAATTAACTGCAAATTGTTGTCAGCAGCATCCATTTCTTCTCTGGCACTATTATATGCCATCTCATATTCCTGATATTGAGAGGCCGATATTATTCCTTTTTTATATAATTTATATCGCCGATCGAGTTCCCTTTTGGTATCATCCAGATTGATTCGAGACAGATTTAATCTTACCTCGGCATTGTTTAAGCTGATCATATTCGGAATAACTCGAATTCTGGCGATAAGGTCGTCCTTTTTAACTTTATCGCCGGGCTCTACAAAGATTTCTTCAATAATGCCGGAGATCTGCGGTTTTATCTCAATTTCTTTTCTCGGGACAATGGATCCCGTGGCGACGGTTTTTTTGATAATATTTGTTATAAAAGGACTCTTGGTTTCAAAAACGACCGGTTTTTTTTGGGATTTGTTATATAAAAAGACAAGAGTGCCTCCAAAGACAATTAAGATTAAAATCAGGGCAAAAATTTTAAAAAATAGTTTCAGTTTTTTTACCTGTTTACGTCCATTTGAAACAAAAAAGTCGTTCAATCTCCGTCCTGTAAGCGTTCACAGGTGCTGCAGATGTGCGTGCTCAGGGCGAGCAGCTATAGTTTACTATGCTGGTTGCCATGAGCGCGTGCAGATGCGGTGCCTGTGAACGCTTACCATTTTTTTATGCATTCCTTATGGCATCAACCGGTTTGATGCTGACAGCCCGATGGGCGGGAATCATACCGGATAATATGCCGGAAACAATAAGTACGATTAATGCTATTATTGCAATCTGAAAGTCAACTCCCGGGTTTTGGAACATATCTGTGGAACGTCCAAAAATTCTTAGTCCTTTTGAAACCGCCTCCAACATCCCGACGCCGACAACCAGTCCGAAGTAACCGGCAAAAGCAGTTAATAAAATTGATTCCAGGATGATGTTACTGATAATTTTCCAGGGTGTTGCACCGACTGCTCTTCTGATACCGATTTCCCTGGTTCTTTCCTTAACGATTACGAGCATGATATTACTTACGCCAATAATGCCTGCTATCAAAGTCATTGTTCCGACAAACCAGACCAGTATTCTAATTCCACGAAATAGACTTACAAACTTTTGGAATTCTTTTTCGGTATTCCAGTGTCCGAAGGCAAGTTTATCCTCCGGGGCAACATGATGGCGAGCTGCAAGAAGAGCAATGGCTTTTTTTTCTACTTTAGAGACCGGAACATGTTTCACAGATGTCAGAGAAAACCAGCTTACACGGTTGCCAAAATTAAATGCCTGCTGAAAGGTTGTAAAAGGGATATAAATTGCCTGGTTTTCTTCTTCTTCCTCATCCCCCACCGCCTTACTGTTAAATACACCGATTACTTTAAAATGAACACCTTGAATCTTTATATATTTCTCGATCGGTTCTTCTCCGGGACCAAATAAGATTTTAAAAACCCTGGCTCCTATAACGGCAACTTTACGTTTCTCCTTGATATCAAGATAATTCATAAAACGGCCGTCAGCGATATCCATCAGTTTTATGAAGTAAATTTCCGAGAAATCACCATATATACTGAAAGCCCCGTTCTTTTTTCCTCTGCTTACATTGCTGATTCCCCGATGACCGCCCAGTTTATTTCTGGGGGCAATGTATTCAATCTCAGGTATATTATCTTTTAAAGCTTTAATATCATCATTGTTAAATCTAAACCGTCTTCCTTTCGGAAATCCTTCATAAGAAACAGTTGTTCGCCTGGGCCAAATAAATACGCTGTTGGTTGCTATTTTTTTAAAATCCTTTATTACACCGTTTTGCAGACCGTTTCCGCTACCCAGCATAATAATCAGCATAAAAACGCCCCAAAAAACACCAAATGCTGTTAACACCGCTCGCAACTTGTTTTTTTTTAAAGCGCTGAATATTTCCTGCCAATTGTCTTTATCAAAAAGCATATTTTTATTTTCTACAGACTTCGTAATTTATTACTGAATAATGACGCTAAACCTTTAAATGATAAGAAATTGCATGAACAGCTTATAAGCTTACAGGAAAAAAGCTTCTTCATCATTGCACTATGAGCTATCAGATATGACCTATGAGCTACCTGTTACTATTCTTCCAGCAAGGCCTCAACCGGTTTTATATTGGCTGCTCTTCTAGCAGGAATCAAGCCCGCCAGCGATCCTGCGATGACAAGCAGAATGATAGCGCCTATGGCTGCTTGAAAATTAACTTCCGGGTTCTGAAAGAATTCGGTTTGTGGTAGATATTTTGCAGCCAGCTCGATGGCAGCCACTCCTGTTACCAGTCCGATGTAACCGGAGATTGACGTGATAATTACGGCTTCGGTTAAAATCAAAGTTACAATCGACAAAGGAGTGGCCCCTAGTGCCTTTCGAATGCCGATTTCTTTTGTTCTTTCTTTAACAGCAATGAGCATGATGTTACCGACACCCACGATGCCGGCTACGATAGTTCCGATTCCAACGATCCATATAAAAATCCTGATCCCCTTGAATAAGTTTATGAATTTTTGATAGAATTTTACATTATTCCATATATTGACTGCTTTTTCATCGTCTATGGAAAATTTGTGGCGTACCGCCAGCTTCTTACGCACCTGGTCTTCCATATCCAGGCTTTCTTTCACCGAAGCGGCGCCTGTGGTAAATGCAAACATATGGATCCGGTTTGAACCGCTAAAGACTCTTTGCGCAGTTGAAATGGGAAGGTATATTCGACTTACGACGCGTTCTTCTTCGTCGGAAAAAACGCCTACCACTTTAAAGGGAATTGAATTGATATTGATATATTTGTTCAGAGAAGATTCCTTTTTAAACAGTATTTTTTCAACTTCGGTTCCAATGATAGCTACTTTGCGAAATTGAACGATATCTAGCTGATTTATGTGCCTTCCTTTTATTATGATGGTATTTTCCAAATATTGATGGGAAGGATGGCACGAAATAATGCTGAACGCACCGGTTTCATTCTTGTATGTAATTTTATTGTTACTCCATCTATAAAACCTGGCGGTGATATGTTCAATTCCTTCTATAGTCTTTTTTACATCTTCATAATCAGCATTAGTAAACTGTATGCGCCTGCCGGGTTGGAGGCCCTTATATGGGAGGCTTGTATGCCCCCGCCTAACCCAGACACTATTGGTAGCGTCCTTGAAAAGGCTTTTGACTCCCTTTTCTAGTCCTGTCCCTGATCCCAGTAAAATTATGAGCATAAAAATTCCCCAGGCCACGCTGAAACCGGTTAGGAAGGTCCTCAACCTGTTTTTTTTAATAGTGCTGAAAATTTCCTGGAATTTATCAAGATCGATAATCATGGTTTTGAATACTGCCATCTTTTAATCGAATAACCCTGTCTGTTCTGTCGGCGATATCATGTTCATGGGTGACAATAACTATGGTTATTCCTGTTTGGTTGATAGTTTTAAAAAGATCAATTAATCCATAAGATGTTTCGGTATCCAAAGCGCCGGTCGGTTCATCGGCCAAAATAACTTTTGGATTCGTTACCATCGCTCGTGCAATGGCCACACGTTGTTGCTGACCACCGGACAGTTCACCCGGCAGATGTTCTGCCCACGCCTTAATGTCCATTTTGTCCAGGTATTCAAGAGCGATCTTGTTTCGTTTATTACGGCTTATACCTTTATAGTACAGGGGCAGGGCAACATTTTCCATGGCGTTTTTAAAGGAAATGAGATTAAAAGATTGAAACACAAATCCTAAAATATCATTTCTAAAATGGGCGGCTTTGGTTTCGCTCATATTTCTTATCAGGGTGTCATTTAAACGATATTCTCCTGCGTCATAAGAATCGAGTATTCCGATTATATTCAGCAAGGTTGACTTTCCTGAGCCTGACGAGCCCATAATTGAAACCAATTCGCCTTTTTTAATATGAAGATTAATTCCCTTCAACACGTGAAGGCGATTGCTGCCTGTGATGTATGACTTGTGCAAACTGCTTAATTTTATCATGGTTGAATAATTGATCTTGTCTTTCCCCTTCATTCCAAGGAGAAAACCCTGATCAGTGATTAAGATCGTTAATTAACCTTAGGGTTGCATAAAAAAAGAAGTAACTTGGTAGTAAAAAAACTTGAGAAGCCTCATGAATAAAGGTTATAATAAGTTCACCCCAAACCAAATAACCGAATTCAGGAGGCCACCTCAAGTGAAGTCCAGTAAAGCACAAATTTTGACTAAATTCCATAAAATTCCGGAAATCCAATTTGAAGATCAGCAACTCACTTCCTTTTCAGGTATCATCATGTTTCAGCTTCTATTCAAGAACCTAAATTTAAAGAATAAACTGAAAAAATGCTTTGCTTACCTGAAAGTTTCACCGATATTCGGACACCATTTAGTCGTGTTGCTGCTTATTGTTCATTTGATTTTAGGTTTCAGACGATTGAGGGAAATCAAATATTATCGGGATGACCCGATAGTCCTCAGGGTGATGGGGCTAAGAAAGTTACCCGATGTATCCACCATTTCGAGAAGTTTGAGTCAATTGGACGAAAAAAGTGTAAAAAATATTCAAAGATTGTCCCGATCATTTGTGATAGATGAGTTGCACCGGGAACAATTCTGTCGTGTCACTCTTGATTTTGATAGCTCTGTTTTATCGACCAAGGGACATGCCCAAGGTTCTGCCATTGGATTCAACAAATTAAAGAAGGGTGCCAGAAGCTATTATCCTCTTTTTTGTACAGTTGCCCAGACCGGACAGTTTTTCGATATGCACCATCGCCCTGGAAATGTTCATGATTCCAATGGTGCCGCTGATTTCATGCTTAAATGTTTTAAGCACGTCAAATCCCACCTTCCCGGGACCATATTGGAATCACGTATGGATGGC
>JASJGP010000521.1:0-3388 GCA_033791485.1 Desulfobacterales bacterium
ACCCCCGGTTCATGGGATACGAGCATGTACCCGCCGGTGCCGATTCCTTTTTCGAACTCGGCCCCTTTGGTACCGGTCGGTTGGATCGTTAAATGGTAATCACTCATGATAAAGGGAAAATCGGCATTGCCGCCTTCAAGCATGAACACCACCGTATCCTTGCCGTCGGCTTTGATCTCCTTGATGGGATCGACTATGCCCTTTGCAGCCGATTTGGAATCCTTTCCCCTGTGGTGATTGATCGATTCAACCACATCCTGGGCATCCAATGTTTTTCCGTTGTGAAATTCGACCCCTTTACGAAGCTTAAAGATCCATTGAGAAGCATCCGGGGTGGATTCCCAGCTTTTCGCCAGTTCGGGAACCGGTTTGCCGTCCGCGCTGATTTCAACCAGGTTGTTGCGAAGCGACCAGTTTACGCTCTGCGGGACAGCGTCGGGTATGGTGGCGGGATCCAGGGAATCGGTTGTGGAACCGCCGCTCAAACCGAGCTTGAGGCGTCCTCCTTTTTTCGGTGTGGCGGCTTTTGCACTTGCGGGCAACAGGGCCGGTGACACAACTACGGCCAATCCCAGCGCTGAAGCGCGTGCCAAAAACTCCCGTCGTGTGATTTTGCCATGTGACAGTAATTGCTCAAGTTCCTTTAGCTTTAACATATTCTCCTCCTTATTAATTCCAACTTTAAATAAACTCTGAACGCAGTAAGCGCATTCCCCTTCCGCCGAGTCGGACTACGGGTTACCGAACGAATACGATTAGATTCGATCCTTACCCGAAAGATTCCCTGCAGTTTCTGCAGGGTACTCTTTAATTGTTATTCCAAACTGTTGAGATTATAACTTGATTAATTTTTTTGTATTTATCTGTAAAACGGGTTATTTAATTGAATTTTCATGAACAAGGGGTGGTTCATCCATACTCTCGTAAAAAGGTTCAGTAGACAAAACGGCTTCTGCTTTGATTGATTTTGCATCCATCATGACTACCAACCGTTGAAGAGAGCTGAGCATCATTGCCTGTTCCCAGTCTTCAAGAGCGTTAAATTGCTCAACAAAGGATTCTTGCAAAGGAGGCGGTGCTGTTTCCAACAACCGCAAACCATCCTCAGTGATACGTACAAGAACGCGGCGTCGATCAATATCGTCACGCCGCCGAAGAACCAGTGATCTTTTTTCAAGGCGTTCCAAAACCCCAGTCAACGTAGCCTGGCTCAAACTGATCGCCTTTGCGATTTTACCTACCGATACTTCATCAAATTTTGATACTTCCAGCAAAATCACTAACTGAGGACCTGTCAATCCAACTTGTTTTACTAAATATCTTGAGTGAATACTGATCGATTGCATTATTTTTCTTAAGGATATTAAAACATTTTCAGTGATAGAATTTGAAAGATGCCTGTTCACAAGCTTAGAATTTTCCATGGAATAGCCTCATTTTAAAGTGCAATAGAACAAAAATACTTTTAACTGTAAATATTTTATTATAATATATTTACTTTGTATTCAATGTTTTTATATACAATTCTGAACAGCAAAGCAAGAAGTTTCTTTTAATATAAATAATATTTTCAGTCAAGTAGCAATTATCTACTTAATATATTATAAGTATTTTTATTTTGCTTTGAATATAATTAATTAATCAAAACCACAGTATTTGGATTCTATTAAAATTATTTTCCCATATGAAGCAGCTTCAAAATGTTCAATTTCGAAGTTTTTACTTATCTGTTCGAGATCAAGGAAGGCAATATTTTAACCCCAGGATTACATGGAGTATTTCGAGGATAGCGCTAAAGCTTCACTAAAGCGCCAAAATTTGAGCCTGACGCAGAGATTGGATATAATGGACGTTTTGAAATTGGCTCTACAGTGTGGATTACTGAAAGAACACAGCAGGGGAAACTACTTACTATCTCCATTTTTTTTCTCAGCTGCATCTCCCCAAAAGCTGGATTCGGCAAAGCTGTCATGCCAGTAAATTGGAGCAAAAGCTATGGCTGTATCGGTAGATGCTGCAAGCACCAGCAATTCAATATCAAATGAGAATGTCCTTACCTTGGTTTTCAAAAGTATTTGTCTTAAAAGTTTTGCATTAAAAGCCTTGAGACCACATTGAGTATCTGTGATTTTCCCTGTTTGCGGAAACAGCTTTGAAAACACAAGTCCCCGCAAGCCGACCATTCGACGATCGAACTCAGTCAACCCTTGAACTTCTCCGTTCTTCCCCCATGGACCGCGACAAACACTCCTCGCGTCATAGCGTGACGCGATAGTAAGCATGGTTTTATCGTCTTGTTTTCCCAATAAAAGTCCAATTTCATTGACAGGCGCTGCCATATCAGCATCTGTAAAGACAACTATATGCGGCTTATCAACTGTGGAATAATTTTCCAATGCTTGCCACATACCATATTGAATAGATCCTCCCTTTCGGCTGTCACTTGTGGATTTCAATCCTTTAATAACCACTGACTGTCTTTTGATGCCATCGTCAAGAAAGAGAACCTTTACATTTTTGTATCCTTCTTTTTCAATAATTTCCTGTGCTTTATCCCCACTCTGATTTGGACAGCCATCATCAACAAGAATCATGTTAAAAGTAAGAGGCGAGTCTTTCAATAGCCACTCCATTTGTTTCATCTTACGTCGAACAAAATCTTCACCATTGGGATTATCATTACTTTTTGGACGAATCCGATTATGCTCATTATACATGGCGAGTACCAATGATACATGGAGAGGATAAGTTATTTGCTTCACATACATTTTGGAAAGAGCCTGCTTCGAAACCAGAAGCATTGCATTTTTATACTTCTCTGGATTGGAAGTTATCCATCTATCAAGGTTTTGAAGCGCAAATGTATCCGGGTATTTGTCCAGTAAGTCAGTGGCTGCCTCAAAAAATAGATCATCTTGATTGCTGGTGGTCAGGTCAATTTTATCTGGAAGTTTTTTAGAAAGCATCGCTATCGTAGGCTCCCATGAAGGGTCTACGTCTTCTTCCGGGTAAGATGTTGTCTTATCTTGCAGACTAAACCCATCCAATAAGTATGGTAGGTTATTCCCTATCTTTTGAAAATCTTCGAAATTTAAATCTAAAATAAAATCTGCAAGTTCCAAAATAGATTGATCATCATATTTTTCTGGTATCAAGTCCTGATACATATTGGCCATAGTCGCAAATTGCTGAATCATTTTATAGTAATTTCTTACGCTCTCTACACTTCCGTCGAGTGTGTTTGGTTGCGAAAAATTTATTGATTCTTTAAACAAACTAACAAGTTGTTTTGCAGATACATCCATCAAATTTTTCCTTCAAAATTATGACATCAAGCATATTGAACGCTATTAATTCACTCGGGGCTTCTATAACCCTGATAACGCAC
>JASJGP010000522.1:0-3131 GCA_033791485.1 Desulfobacterales bacterium
CTTCGTTCAACAAGCCGCTCCAGTGCACCACAAAAGGCCGCGGCAACTGTGCTAAACGTTATGTGTTACAAAAAATAAAACCTACGTTTATGAATCATTCAGTCGAGCAGGTATTCAGGAGTTATCCTGAGAATGTGAAATCTATAATGATGGTTTTAAGAAATGTCATTCTTGATGTTGCATCAAAGCTTGATTCTAATTATGACCTCGAAGAAACTTTAAAATGGGGAGAACCGAGTTATTTATTAAAAGGGGGGAGTACAGTTCGTATAGGTTGGAAAGAAACTACTCCTGAATGTGTAGGTCTTTATTTTAATTGCAATACAAAGTTAGTTGATACTTTTAGGACCATATATAGCGAAGCACTTGAATTCGAGGGTAATCGAGCCATAATTATTGATATTAACTCAGAATTGCCGCAAGAAATTATTAGAGAATGCATAAAAGTAGCTCTTACATACCACATGAGGAAAAAACTACCATTATTAGGAATATGAAAATCTCACATAAACCAATCGTTTAAGCTGACAAATCCCACTGCGCGAAATCCCTTCCATTGAACGTTTACCGGAGTCCTCAAGTGGTACTTTGCTGGGTAATCCGTGTTGCGGTATTTGCCGCTTAACTCAACGTATGCGTAATAAGAATACTACCCGCAACTAAAGGAACAAAATGCCGTTAATAAATTTCTACACAGCCTGGATAGGAATATTTCTTGGATTCATTGCGGGCGCTCTTCTCGGCTTATTCTTTCATAATGAAGATTGGATGGGAGGATATTCTTCATGGAGGAGAAGAATGACCCGCCTCGGCCACATTTCTTTTTTTGGGATCGCACTCATTAATCTTACCTACGCCTTGAGCATCACGGCCTTTAACGTCAAAATCGTAACGCCATATCCATCCTATCTTTTCGTTGCCGGGGCCATCACAATGCCTCTAATTTGTTTTCTTTCCGCGTACAAAAAATTCTTTCGACATTTGTTTTTCATCCCAGTGCTGTGCTTAGTTGTTGGCACATTATTGTTTTTTACAAAAGGAATAATGTCATGAAAATTTGTTTAATAGCAATGAGTGGCATACGGGTATGCGACGAAGAGTTATTGGAAATGGGCCTTACTCTTCCTGGCTTTATTGAAAGGAGTAAGGTTATTGCCTCTCTTCCAAGTTTAGGTCTTCTGACATTGGCGGGGATGGTCCCATCCCATCATAGTGTTGATTATATTGAAATCGCTGACCTACTAGACAGTCAAGCAACCCAAGACACACTTGGCGGTTTTGATTTGATCACTATTTCAAGCTACAGCGCTCAAATAAAAGAAGCTTACCAACTCGCAGAAATTATTCGAGCTAAAGGCGTTCCGGTCGTGTTGGGAGGGTTGCATGTTACATCTCTTCCAGATGAAGCAAAACAACATTGCGACTCAGTAGTTATCGGCGAAGGGGAGCTAAGTTGGCCGTCTGTTATCAGTGACGCAGAGAATGGAGGGCTTAAGCCTTTTTATGGAAGCGTTGACGAAGAATATAACCTCAAAAATGCACCAATGCCAGCATTTGAACTCCTAAACATCGATAAATACAACCGACTCACAGTACAGACAAGTCGTGGCTGCTCACACCGTTGTGAATTCTGTGCCAGTTCGATCCTTCTCACCAAACAATATAAACAAAAGCCGGCTGAAAAAGTATTGGCTGAAATCGATAAGATAAGAAAAATATGGGAACATCCATTTATCGAATTTGCTGACGATAATACATTTGTTAACAAGGAATATTGGAAGAAATTATTACCCGAAATTAGAAAAAGAAAAATACGATGGTTCACTGAAACCGATATTTCGATTTCACAAGACAAGGAACTTTTACAATTAATGCGAGAAAGTGGCTGTGCTCAAGTATTGATCGGCCTTGAAAGCCCATCGAAATCGGCACTATATGGAATCGAAACCAAACAAAACTGGAAAGCGAAACATCCACATAATTACAAAGAGGCTATTAACACTATTCAATCTCACGGAATAAGCGTTAACGGTTGCTTTATTCTTGGCCTGGATGATCATGATTCCAAGATTTTCGACCAAATTTATAATTTTGTAAATGATTCTGGGCTTCATGAAGTGCAAATTACAATTCAGACCGCATTCCCAGGCACACCTCTTTATCGGCGACTAAAGGAAGGCGATAGAATCATTGAAGAAAACGCATGGGAAAAATGCACGTTGTTCGACATAAATTTCAAACCCCAAAAAATGTCAATTGACGACTTATCCAAAGGATTTAAAGAACTTGGCGCGAAATTGTATAGTGAGGAATTTACAGGTTTTCGCCGCAAAAGATTCAAGGATCTTTTGCGAGAGATAGCTAAATCAAAAAATGAAGCACTGACAAATTGAAAAAATTACCTGCCTCAATTTGGCAGAGAGGAGTCATCCATGGAAAAGCATAAAGGCATATCGTTATTTTATTATTTGAGTGCAGCATATGACGGAATCCTGGGACTTGCTTTTCTTATATTCCCAATTACCATTTACACCTGGCATGGAATAACGCCACCCAACCATGTGGGTTATGTACAATTCCCAGCAGCATTACTTGTTGTTTTTGCCATTATGTTTATAAACATTGGCCGACAACCTATCCGTAATAGAAAATTAATCCCATATGGAATCTTACTTAAAATTTCATATTGCTCAGTCGTATTTGTTCACTGGTTTACTACTGGAATACCTGACATGTGGAAGTCGTTTGCAATATTTGACCTTATTTTTGGAATAGTATTTGTGTGGACGTATCTCCATATAGGAAAAGAACTCAAAGAAAATTAAAAAATCGCATATCAAGTAGGTCAACCTGACCGCAAGAAGAGTGGCGGCGCTGACGCGGTAAGTTTGGGTGGGCGGCAGGTTACCTAGGTCGTTAACTCCATGCAATAAAACATTTACATAATCTACGATGCTAGGGCATGAAACAATACTCAAAACTGGTCGAACATATGACCTTGAAATGGCGTGTGATGCATTAAAAAAGGCAGGAGTTCCATTTGTTAAGCAAGAAGAAAATTATACTGGTCTTAAAACAGGTTATGTTCAACCGACAATGGGGCCAGGCAACTACTTCAATCTTCTTGTCGC
>JASJGP010000523.1:0-6918 GCA_033791485.1 Desulfobacterales bacterium
AGCAGCGGTTTCAAGCAGGGGTTTCTCTGCTTTTTCCAGCCCATTTTGAAGGTCAAAAAGGGGTGCTAAAACTTTCGTTCCCTTTTTCTTTAGTTCTTCAAGTTCTTTGGAAAATGTTGTTTGAATATAGAAAGTTTCTCCCTGAACAAAGGGACAGACCTGGGATTGGGAGCTTGTATCACCGGTTTCAACGGGAATCGATTTAAAGTGGGGCAAAAAAAGAAATTCAGGCGGGTGTTTCATTTTAAGAAGCGAGTGAAAAAAGCCGTGAGAAAGTTCACCCGGATAGCAAAACGCTGCGTTTCGCAGATCAATTCCCTCCTGAGAGGGTTGATCGGCAATAACCGTTTCAAATCCCAGTTCTGCAAAAAAAGTGGAATAGAGGGGATAATAAGTGTTGACCATAAAACTCCTGTTGATTCCAATTTTTCCCTTGCAGGGTTTTCCTTTTTTCTCTGTAAATTTACCAGCGTATTTTTCAAATACCAGGTGCTGCCTGATTCGTACAAGATCGAGTTTTTCAATGCTGTAATTAACATCATGCCGCAAATTATAATACCGATTGCAGGCTCCTCCAAAGGGGTATTTCTTACCTTCAAGCTCGATGACAGCTATTTCACATCGCCGGTCACACTTTTGTTTTCCTCCTTTGCAGGTGAAAGGCTTTTTGTATATTACTTCTCGATTGGCAAGGACTTTCAAATCGAAGCTCTTTTCTTCCATAAGACCTGTTTCAATTCTCTTTTTAACCTCCAATGCAACACCAAAGGCACCCATCAGGCCGGGCATGGGCGGTACGACAATAGGTTTGCCCACGAGTGCTGCCATAGCAAGAGGGACTCCCTTGTTATAGCAGACTCCGCCTTGCATAAAAACTTTTTCTCCAACCGGACGGTTACCTTTCACCCGGTTTGAGTAGTTCATGCATATTGAGTAGACCAGACCGGCCACAATATCTTCATGCCGTACACCTTCATGAATAGCATTTTTAATATCAGAGGCAATAAAGGCCGCGCACTGGTCATTAAAATTCGGCGGGTTTTTTCCTTCCAGGGCTATTTTGGCAATGTCCTCCATTTTTACCCCAAGGGTTTCAAATGCGGATTCTTCCAGAAATGACCCTGTTCCGGCGCTGCATGCTTCGTTCATCGCATAATCCGAAGGCACACTGTTAGTGATATAGGTGTATTTGGCGTCCTGTCCACCGATTTCAAACAGAGTGTCTACGCCCGAATCAAAATATACAGCTGCGCTGGCATGTGCAATAATTTCATTTAATACACCATCTGTAAGAGCATGGAGACCGGCTATTTGGCGACCGGAACCGGTGACTCCAAGACCTGTAATAGATATTTCGGATGGATCTGTTTTACTTATTACCTGTTTGAGAATGGAATCATAGCATTGGCGGGAAGCGCCTACAGGATCTCCGTTTGTACGCAGATATACGGAGGAACATATTGCATCATCATCCTTTCGTAATAAAACCGCCTTGGTAGTAGTTGAACCTACGTCAAGTCCCAGGATGTATTGATCACCTCCGCGAACTTCATCGGTTTCCATGGTTTTGAATTCAACCATGTTTTTAAAATTACGAAGGGGAGAAAGAGTGTCGAAAGTCGCAACTTCGGTCAGGAAAAGGTTTGATAATCCGGGAAATGGATCTGTTGCATTTTCCAGAGCCCAAAGAGCTGCACCCAGTGCTTCAAAATAAGGCGCCTGCTCCGGAACGATAAGCCCGGGAATTTCACGATGCAGATACTCAACCATCATTTGATTAAGGGCTGTTCCTCCGGTGAGCATGATATTTTGCCGCTTAACTTTTTTAAGCAGTTCCAGGATTTTGTCTGCCATCATTTTGCAGAGCCCGGCGGTAACCTTTGATTTGGGAACACCGTTATTGGTTGCATGGGTGCAGTCAGACTTGCAGAAAACAGAGCATCGCCCTGAAACATGAAATGGCTCCTGTGTAGCAGCCCACTGAGCTGCCTCTTTAAGCGATACTTTCATTCTTCGCAATTGCTGAAGAAAAAATTCTCCGGTTCCGGAGGCGCATTTGTTACCAGTTAAAACATTCGATATTTTGCCTGAATTATTTAAAATATAAGCCATGAAGGTTTCACCGCCGGCTGAAACAACGGCAGGACATGAAATGGTGTCTGGTTTGACAAACTGATAGGCATATTCCACAGCCTGTGGTTCAGGTATGGTTGATAAATTTACGAATTTGATGAATTTACGGCCGGTTGCAGCTATTTTGTCAAATGAGGCAAGGTCGTAATGTTTTAAAACCGAAAGCAAAGTATCCTTTGGATTTCCTTCATGAAGTTGAACCGAATTCTTGACAATACGTGGTTTTTCACTTTCCTGATACAGTTCAATCTCAACAACAGATACTGTGGATGCTCCAAGATTCAGGCCAAGCACTTTTATTTTTTGTGAGTTTTTCATTTTTCCTTTACAGATTAAGTCTCGCTTTTTATATCTTCCTTATTTTTTTTCCTCACCGAGCTTTTATTAAACCAGGCTTTAATCACGGCATGTACCAGTGTTGCCAGGGGAATGGCAAAAAACAGGCCCCAGATTCCCCATAAACCGCCGAATAGAAGTAATGCTACAATTATTGCTACAGGATGGATATTGACGACTCCGGAAAGAAGCAGGGGAACCAGCAGGTTGCCGTCTAAAACCTGAATGATGGTATAAGCAATTAAAGTGTAAACAAAAGCAGAACCTATGTTCCACTGGAAATAGGCAATCAGGGTTACAGGAAGGAACATGACTGTCGCACCAATGTAGGGGATAAGAACCGACAGGCCAACAAATAATGAAAGAAGCATGGAAAACCGTAATCCAAGAAGAGTGAATGTTATATAACTTACTCCCCATACGATAATAATTTCCCAGATCTTGCCGCGCACATAATTTGCGACCTGAACATTTGCCTCACGCCACACCTCGACGGCCAGTCCGCGGTCGTCGGGCAGGAAACCTGTAAACCACTTCAAAATTTTTATGTTGTCTTTCAGAAAAAAGAAAACCAGGAGCGGAACAAGAATAAGATAAACTAAAATTGTGATTAAACCACGCACAGAGGCGAGAGACATGGAAAGGATACGTTGCCCAACAATGGTGAGTTCTGAACCTATGAGATTTAGAATATGTCTTATCTGGGATTCCGAAATTAAATCCGGATACTTTTCAGGAAGAAGCATCAGTGCGCTTTGTCCCCTGCCAAGCATCGAGGGCAACTCCTGCAAAAACTGCCCGATCTGCCTTGACAGCATTGGGAGCAAAGCGACTATTAAAAGAAGCAGGCAGGCTAAAAATAATAAAAATACAATTATCACAGAAGCCATGCGCGGTATTCGACAGCGCTGGAGCATAGATACCATTCCCTCCAGCAGATATGCAATAATAACACTTGCAAATACAGGAATCAGCATATTCCCAAACAGGAAAATAAATATGAACCCAACCAGGAGCAAAAAGCCAAGAATAACGACCTGTGGATCAGAAAAGTATCGATTTTGCCATTCTTTTAAAATAGGAATCATTTGTGGTATCTAATAAAATGTTTTCAAACCGTTCAATCTTCATCTACCTTCAACCTTGAACGGTGAGCCCTTAAACTGTGAACCAGAGTAATGAAAATATTCCATTAACATTTTTTACTAAGATATAAAATCAATTTTAATAAAAATTATACACTTTTTATAAATAAACCGCTTTTTAACTTGTGCTGTTTCTGGTAATACTGTTATTGTCAGGTGGCTAAGAGGTTAAGTGGTTGAATAAATAAGATAATCGAGTATAGAAAATTATTATGTCCAAATCCTTATATAAAAAGGTTTCCATAGCTTCATTTATCATGATGTCGTCGGTTTTCCTGAGCCGGGTGATCGGCATTTTCAGGGAACAGGTAATTGCACACATAGGTGGGGCCACTGGTGAAGTGGATGCCTATCTGGTCGCCTTTTTAATCCCGGACATACTGAATCATGTTGTTGCGAGCGGTTTTCTTTCCATAACCTTTATTCCGATTTTTTCTCATTATCTCGCAGCTAACGAAGAGGAGAAGGGCTGGGAGGTTTTTTCCATAATCCTGACATGCTTTGGAAGTCTTTTATTACTACTTGTTATTATCGCTTTTATTTTTACACCTGAATTTATTGCAATAGTCGCACCAGGGATAAATGAACCTGCCCTGAGAAAAAGTGCAATCAGAATGACACGGATTATTATGCCTGCCCAGTTTTTCTTTTTTGTAGGTGGTCTGTTCATGGCCGTTCAATTTGCTAAAGAAAGGTTTTTTCTGCCTGCTCTTGCACCCCTTTTGTATAATATAGGCATAATTACCGGCGGCATACTCTTGGGTTCCTGGCTGGGCATAGAAGGTTTTTCATGGGGAGTTCTTGCAGGTGCATTTGTCGGAAATTTTGCAATACAGTACCTTGGAGCCAGGAAAGTCGGCATGAGATTCAGACTGGCTTTTGATTTAAAACATCCTGATCTTAAAAAATATTTCCTGTTAACCCTGCCGCTGATTATCGGCCTGACCATGATGTTTTCATCGGAATTCCTTTTTAAATTTTTTGGATCATTTATGCCGCGTGGAGACCTTTCATGTCTGAATTACAGTTTCAGGGTCATGATGATTCTGGCAGGTTTTTTTGGTCAGGCTATAGGAATGGCTATGTATCCATTTATGGCAAGACTGATTGCTGAGAATAAAATATCTGAATCGAACAGCCTGCTGAACAATATCCTGCGACTTATATCTCTGGTGATCCCTTTTTCTGTTTTGATGATGGTGCTCAGGCATGAAATTATTCTTATCCTGTTTCAGCACGGAAAATTCGATGCCGCCGCCACGGAACTGACATCCCAGATTCTGATTTTCTTTCTGATTGGTGCATTTGCTTTTTCAGCCCAGACTGTGGTTGTCAGGGGATATTATGCCATGGGCAATACACTTTTCCCTGCAGTTTTTATGACTGTCGCTGTTTTGTTAAGTATTCCTCTTTATTTTTATGCAATGCATATCATGGGTGCCAGAGGAATAGCCCTGGCTGTTTCATTGTCGGCCATTTTTCAGGTGATACTGTTATACGGTTTATGGAATAAAAAGAGCGAAAATAAGGAAAGTTACACTGTCTATTTTTTCTATATTAAAATTATTGTTATAAGTATGGTAATCGGAGTATTTCTTGAGTGGTTTAAATCAAAAGCTCTCTGGGGCATTGATTCCGGGACATTTACAGGCAGCATAGCTGTTTTGGCACTGACAGGCACATTGTTTTTAGTTCTTTTTTATCTGGGAGGTTATATTTTTAAAATAAAAGAGATTGCAGAAATAAAAAACATCTTTGTTAAAAAATTTAAGGATCTATTTGCTCTATAACAGATTCTGTGTCTTTATCCTTTTTATCAGAAAGCAATGGCTGGATTATCGTAACAGGAAGCATAAAAGTTCTTTTTAAAAGCCCGAATATACCGGCTCCTACATCCTCTGGATGAAGAGGCACGACATATGGATCTGCAGGATCTCCTGTAACTTTGAACGGAATTGAGATGAGCTTGCCTCCGAACACCTCGTTTATAAGGGGAATATGTTTAATTATAAAATCGGCTGTTTTAAACGGAGCTACGAGAACAACCATATCTATCTTCTCACGGACAGGATCAATATAACCTTTGCAGACAATAGTCATTGAAGAACCATCAATAACCCATTCATTAATAATAAATTTTCCGTTTTTAAAATATCCTTCAGCCTTTATAGAGTTGTAGGCAAAACCTTCTTTCACCAGATCAGGAACTTTTCCTCTGAAAATTTCAGTTATATTTAACATGGCAAGTATTTTTGCAAGAAGCCCGAATCGGTATATACGACCGGATTCGGCTGTAAATTTAAGACTTCCGTTAAGGGCTTCGGCCCAGTCTTTATCCTTTGGCACGGAAGAAAGTTTTCCTGTGAGGTTGAATTGACCTGTTGCGATATGATCTTTCTTAAAGAGACATGAAAGAGCTGGTGCAAATTTTTGATTTTCAGCAAGAGGGTAGAAATAGCCTTCGATATGGTCATCAGTTATTTTTATATACCCTGGAACGGATATGCCGCACAGATTAACTTTTGTAAAATCGATAAAAACCTCGTTATCTTTCAGGAAGATACCTGCATGAACAGGGTTAGATTTGAGGTTTTCATTAGTGAAAATTTCTGATTTAATTTTGAAAACACCATTTACAGGCAAAGGCCAGGGCTTTTTGTCCCGCATTATGCATGCTATGATCTGCTCAACCTTTTTGATATCGATACTGTCGGCTGTAAGCTCCATATCAAGCTGGGGCTTTCCTTTAGAAAAAATGATGTCTCCTTCAAGACCAAAATGGCTGTTTTCCCATTTAAATATGGTCGATTCTACAAAGAAAATTTTTTTAACAGTATCGAGGGTAATACTATCTGTTACGATAAATTTTCCGGTATCAAGAAATATCGGGTATGAAAAAAAAGGTGAATCTATTACAATATTTTCAAACTCACCGGTTGTTTGGATATGCCACCTTTCAGGGGTAGAGACAGGGCCGTTAAAATTCAAGCTGGAAAGCGTAACCAGCCCATTTATGGTTTCAAAATTTTTCAAAGCGCTGCCAAAATCTTTAAATGATAGTAGCCATGGATAGATCTCTTCCATCTGCAATCTGGATAAGGAAGATTTAATTTTAAGATGAGGTTCATCTTTCCATGTAATGCCGCCCGAAAGCTGAGAAAACGAGGATTTTCCTATTACAGCGTTTAATTCATCAAATGAAATTTGAGTTCCTTTATAAGCAAAACGCTTGCCTTTAATTTGCAAAGGATATGGAATACGCCCGTAACGCGCACGAAGATTAATTTTGGAAGCATATACACCA
>JASJGP010000524.1:0-6072 GCA_033791485.1 Desulfobacterales bacterium
ATCTTCGTATATAAATGAAGTAAGCGGATCAAGACCGGTAAGCTTATCACGCCTGGTAGTTTCATCATATTTTAAAAAAACCCCTCCGAGATAAACGGCAAACCAAGAACGTATAATACCAAGTTCTCCCTTAACTGATAACTCATTAAATTCAGCCTCTTTACTCCATTTGTTACCATCAGAATCGTATTCATACTCCACATCTCCACTTAAATATGCTCCGGAAAGGCTGCTATAGAACCCCTTGAACATACCTCTTTCCACTTCAAAAAGACTCAATTGCAGACCACCGCCATAGACAAAGGATATAGTGGAAAGTTCTTTATAACCGCCACCTGCTTCTAAAAAGATTTCCAGATAGTCTGTAAAACCATATCGAAAGCGCAGGGAATCCATATGCATTAATGTTGGAAAATCATTTCTTTCGCTGTCTGAAATTTCTACAGTTGAGCTTCCTGCTGATGTTATTTGTTTTCGTTTGGTAAGCTCAGTCTCAACTTCCCTATACAAATGCTGATAGCATAAGGCAAATTCACCTTGGGCCATATTTCTGCCGATTCCCCTCTGCGGTAATTCTGTCATTTTTGTGTATGAAACCGGAGCAGAAGATTTTTTAGCTTTAGTGGCTTGTTCATCAACCGCCTTTTTTCTTGTCTTTAAATCGCTTGAAATTAAAGCCCTTTTTTGATGAACAGCAATATATTTAGCCAGCTTTTTCTCTCTCAGCGACTTGATTGTTAAATTCACCTCTTTCTTGGATGAAAGAGGGCCAACGTAAACCATATACCAGTGGCCCTGGTCTCCAATTTTTTTGTATTTTGTAACTACTTGATATCCATGTTTCTGAAGTTTTTCGATAAACTTTATAGTATCTTTTTTAATGCGAAAAGAACCTGTATGTAGATAATAGTAGTATTTTGTGGCACTTAAAGTAATATCCGAACATAAAAATATGACAGATATCACAATTAGGGTGGATAAAAAATGTCTAAAAAAATAAGCTTTTTTTTCTTTAGTTCGGCTATTTTCCATCAATTAGTCTCCCGATTCGGCATAAAGATTAATTTTTATATCCAAGAAGTAAAATACTATCATGCCGTTCCATAATTTTCAAACAGTTTAGTATAATATTGTTTAATTTTCAGGTTTCAGCCTCACACTGTTCACAAAATCATACAATTTCATTTACAAAAATATAATTATCTTTCCAAATTGTTTTTCATCCACCATCAATTAAAGCATAACCTAAAGATATTACACCATATTTAATTCGCAATTCTAATTGGAATACAATTTGCATTAACATAATTTCACGTTCTCCGAATTATGCGTTTTAACCTAATTTCTTAGAAAATATTGTTCAAAAGAGGTAAAGCTATGCGAAAAGCGATATACGACTTATCCGTCTGGAAAATCATCATATTTTTCTTTTTATTCTTCCTTTCTTTCCAGACTTTTTGTTTTGCGGCCGACATTACGCTCCGATGGGATGAGAATACCGAGACTGACCTTGCGGGTTATAAACTTTATTATAAAAGCGACACACCCGGTTCTCCCTATGATGGCGCTGGTGCTGATCAGGGCCCTTCACCTGTAGATATCCCGCTGGGAAGCCTGATTGATCCTAACAATCCTGAATCTTCAATTACCGGGCTTGACGCCGGCTATATATATTTTCTTGTCCTTACCGCATATGATACCGAAGGAAACGAAAGTGGTTATTCAAATGAAGTATCCACCTTTTATATTTCTTCACCTCAGAACGGTTTCTGTGTCAACTATGCCGGCCATACGTCATTTAACGTGTCAGGACGTGGAGCCGGCGGAGCTAATGTGGAAATCTATTCAGGTAGCACACTGGTTGGAACAACTATAGCAAATGCGGATGGCAGCTGGTCAGCGGACGTTAATTTCACATCCGTAAGTGAAGGTACGATCAACTTAAGTGCTAAAATAAATACAGTGACTTCAAATACCGTCACCGGAACACTTGATATTTCCGCACCTCAGATCAGTTCAGCCCCCACAGCAACTGAACTAACTGAAAACACAGCAGTTATTGAATGGACGACAAACGAGCCGGGTAGCAGCGTAGTCCAGTATGGCACTTCCAGCAGTAGTTGGGGAAGTTACACGTTAAGCCAAAATATTGCCAATTTGACCTCAAGTCATAGCATAACATTAACCGGACTTTTGGAAAACACCACATATTTTTATCGTGTAGGCTCCACAGATGTCTGTGGTAACAACCCTGACCAGATTCCCAACGCTACAAACCCTTCTGCCGAATACACATTTAGCACCGTCCAGTCATATCCTCCATCAATAGTAGAGTTTCCCACTATTGATTTTAATAATAATACCATAACTATCACCTTCGACAAACCGAATATGCAAAATGCAACCATTGAAGCAAATTACAGCTTCAGTCCTTCTCTTAGTTTTATCACCCCAGGAGGGTCTGATGATATTATCAATACAGGCGGAAGTACATATCGCCTTTCCATGACCTCAATTCCGCATAACACCTTTTTAACATTGACGATAAGCGGCATTACAGACTCCTCCGGTAATCCAGTGACTCCCAGCTCCATCAGGATCAACGACAATGATAATGATGACATGGCTGATGACTGGGAAGTCGATAATGGACTTAATCCGTCTATTGACGACAGAGCCCAAGACCTGGACGGCGACGGATACACGAATTACCAGGAGTATCAGTGCGGTACAGATCCCGGTGACGGGGCTTCAATACCTTTTGAAATAGTAGAGTCCCTGCCACATCATAATTCCGGAATCACTGATTCCTGGCGTGTACCGAACAATTCCTCATTTGCTGTGTTGATAGATTCTGCAAATGGAATTAATATAAATCAAAACAGTATCAATTTTATCATTGATGACGGTAACCAGGTTTATGAGCGGAACTTAAGTTCCAATACAGTCCGTGTAGTTAAAATATCCGATGATGACGATTCCCAGGTTACCTTTCTCTGGGCTGTATACGACCGTTCTCAGGATACTTATGGAGATTATGAATTTGATGCCAACATCAACATTAAAATTGACGCCTACGACACATACAGCAACTTGATGAACCAGACAAATTATGATTTTAATGTTGAATCTGAGGCAGAGCACGATGTAGCACATGACCCGGCCAATCTGCCGGATACTGGTCCCGTTGATCCTGCAGATCCCGCTTTCGGAGGAGCTTATGATACAGGTATTCAGGTAAACAGTGGCGATCTTGAAGGCGCTAAGATTGTTTATAGCGGTTCTGAACCGGTTCTTCCAATGTTTGCACCTGTCGATGAAATTCCGGGAATCAACTTACCTGGCGTTGAATCGGTTGGAATGCCCATACATTTTCAGCCACCTACGATTTTCGATACACCTGTCAAGGTTTTCATCCCATGTCCAGGATATACTGATGTTAGCAGCCTTAGTGTATATTATTATAATGGCACTAACAGTGTATTGGCTTGTGATGCTGACGGTATTGTCCAGCCGGCAGGTGAAGGCTGGATGGTTTTGGGATCAAGGATTAATCACAACGACGGAAATCCATCCACCATAGAAATCCAGGTATATCATTTCTCCGGAATTCAGGCAGGAACAGCCTCGGTTACTGGTGGTTCGTCAGGAGACGGTGATGACAGTGCCGCCGGCGGGGGTTGCTTTATCGCCACCGCCACTTTTGATGCAAGAACCGAAAGGCATGTTCAAATCTTATCTGAATTCAGAGATAAGTACCTTTTAACTAATAGCCTAGGCAGGGGAATTGTAGATTTTTACTACCAAAACTCTCCGCCAATTGCTGATTATCTGCGCAGGCATCCCGGCCCAAGAAAAGTTGCAGGGTACGCGCTTATTCCAGTGACAATTCTGGCATATCTAATGCTTTTTGACCGCACGCTTCTTTTATTGCTGTTTATTACTTTTATGCTCATTACCGTTATGTACATAGCAAGATGCATTTTTATTAGCCTTGAGCCGATAGACAGAAGCACTAAAGAATTTTTCTTCCGGTCAAAGGGATGCCAATGGCAATGATGTAGTGAAATACATACGCAATTCAAACAAAAAAAACCACACAGATTATCGGCATTTCCGGAACGCTCTGGTTTTATAAAGGACAGCATTTTTAATGCTGTCCTTTTCAGGCCCGTCCTAATAAATACTCTGATTGATAGACTCGTAAAAAGTTGAATTTACCACAGAGGCCACAGAGGCCACGGAGATCAAGGGGATAAATAGTTAATAAAGCAAGATATTTTCTGTGTTCCCTGCGAGCTCAGTGGTGAACAATGATTTTTTACGAGACCTTCCTAATTGATTCTGACCTAAATCAGCTGTCAATTGCATCAAATTTGGCTACCTTTTCATAAATCGATTCATCCTGAGTCCATTTATAAACGATTTATTTATGAATTGACAATCATCCTACCTGTGCATATACTTTAACCCAACTAATATTTTATCTTCACACTCACTTGAATTTCATTGTACTATAATTCCTGTTTTTAGTTCATCTTTGTTATATTTTCAGGAGCCTAACTTTTACATATGTACTCAAAAACATCAAACCCTGATACTTCAATAGATCGTTTAAAAGAAATATCAACATGGGTCTCTTCGGTACAGGACATTGATCAGCTTCTTGAGCTTATCATAGAAACTGCTACCCGGATGATGGACGCCAAAGCCAGTTCGCTACTGTTAGTTGATAAAAAAACAAATAAGCTTTTTTTTAAGGTGGCTACCGGCGAAAAGAAAGTTGACATCAAGAAGTTTGAAATCGGCATGGGGCAGGGAATTGCAGGTTATGTCGCTGAAAAAGGAGAACCTCTGCTTATACCCGATGTCAGCTCCGATCCGCGGTGGCATAGGGAAATAAGTGATTCAATAGGATTTAAAACGCGCTCCATCGCCTGTGTACCGATGAAGATAAAGGGCGAAACAATAGGTGTTGTTGAAATCATTGACAAAGTAACAGGAGACCCGATT
This sequence comes from Desulfobacterales bacterium, assembly GCA_033791485.1. Taxonomy (GTDB): domain Bacteria; phylum Desulfobacterota; class Desulfobacteria; order Desulfobacterales; family JAUWMJ01; genus JAUWMJ01. The sequence goes on from JASJGP010000524.1 coordinate 5,014, forward strand.
CAAAATGAGGATTTAAAAACACTGTCGGTATTTGCCGATCTGGCCGCGCTGGCCATAGGTGATGCCCGAAAAATTGCAAACAACAAAAAAGAAATCAAAAACCTTAAAGAAGAACTCGATCATAATTATGAAATTATTGGCGAGAGCAATGCTTTAAAAAAAGTCATATTCGATGCCGCCAAGGTGGCAAATTCAAAAGCAAGCACCCTTATTTTAGGAGAAAGCGGAACCGGTAAAGAGCTACTGGCCCGGTTAATTCATCGATCAGGCTTAAGGAAAGATCAGCCTATGGTTGTTTTAAATTGTGCAGCCTTGCCGGAAACATTACTTGAAGATGAGCTTTTCGGGCATGAAAAAGGGGCCTATACCGGTGCTATGGGCAGAAAGATCGGAAAATTTGAGCTGGCAGATGGAGGTACGATATTTCTTGATGAAATAGCAGAGATGAGTCCCGGAATGCAGGCAAAACTTCTTCGGATTCTTCAGGAGGGTGTTTTCTACCGGGTCGGCGGAAACAAATCGATTCCTGTTGATGTGAGGGTTATTTCCGCCACGAATAAAAAAATTGTAAATGAAGTCTCCGAGGGTAGGTTTCGAGAAGATTTATACTACCGCCTGAACGTTGTCGAGATTCAGATGCCGCCTCTGCGCGAAAGAATGGATGATATACCTTTCCTGGCCAAGTATTTCTTAAATATCTTCAAACAGGAAAGGGGACTTTCCCATCTTACAATTTCAAAAGGAGCCATGAATTGCATGCTCGTTTATGACTGGCCCGGAAATGTCAGAGAATTGAAAAATGCCATGGAGCGGGCAGTGGTTATGGGTAACGGTATAGAAGTTTTGCCGGAAGACCTTCCCAACCTTGCTTCAAATCCAAAGTATCCCGGCATGGAGGTGGGATTGACTCTCAAAGAGGCTATAGACAGCTTCAAAAAGGAGTTCATAACTTTAAACCTCAAACATACCAGCGGAAACAGAAGCCTTGCTGCACAAACCATGTGTATCCAGAGAACCTACCTGTCTCGCCTGATATCAAAATATGATCTGCATTAAATC
>JASJGP010000525.1:0-13359 GCA_033791485.1 Desulfobacterales bacterium
ACCGATAATGTATCCGTTTCAGTCGATGGTATTTTATATCTGCAGGTGATTGACAGCAAGCTATCTGCCTACGGGATTGATGACTATAAGATTGCGGCAAGCCAGCTTGCCCAAACCTCACTACGTTCAGTAATTGGCAAAATTGAACTTGACAAAACATTTGAAGAACGAGAGAGCTTAAACCAGCAAGTAGTTTATGCAATTGATGAAGCAGCTCAGAATTGGGGAGTTAAGGTTTTGCGCTATGAGATTAAGGATATAACTCCACCTAAAACTGTAATGGATGCAATGGAAAAACAGATGAAAGCTGAGCGAGAGAAACGTGCTGCTATTGCGACATCAGAAGGTGACAGACAATCACGCATAAACCGTGCGGAAGGATTAAAGAAAGAAGCTATTGAGGTATCGGAAGGTGAGAAACAAAGGCGTATTAATGAAGCTGAAGGACAGGCAAAAGAAATCGAAGTTGTTGCACATGCAACAGCTGAGGGTATTAAGAAAATTGCTGAATCTTTAAGTTTGACTGGTGGAGAAACAGCTGCAAATTTAAGAGTTGCTGAAAAATATATAGCAGAGTTTGGAAAGCTGGCCAAAGAAAATAATACCATGATCATCCCTGCAAACATGGGAGATATTTCAGGGATGGTTGCAACTGTGATGTCTGTACTCGGACATGCAAAACAAGGTAGTGAAACTAAGGACTCGTAAAACAATAAGTCGTCGTTTAGGCGATCAGCCTTAGGCTGATAAATTCTCGAAACCCCGCCATGGCGGGGTTCCTGTGGTTAATCCGCCTGAGGCGGATCGTTTTCCTTCTTTCCAAATCCGAGTTCTTCGACTTGAACTTGAATTCCGCTGAAAACGGGAAACATTTATCAGGGGAGCTTAAATTTCCTTATCCTTGCTGGTTTTTGATAACTGCTTCAAAATGCCCTCAAGCTTTTCCAATTCTCTTCCATATCCTGCCCAATCCCCTTTTTGGAGATAATCCTTGGCATTATTGTAGTATTCCAGGGCCAGGGCTCCGAGATCAGATGTCTTCCCTGTTTCGGGCATTATGGGAGACACTTCTTTTTTATGGGTTGCCACGGCTCCCAGGACTCGACTCAATGCCATATCAAGTGTTTCCTCCATGGCAACACGATTGCCAATGGCCACAATCACTCTTTTCAGTTCAGGCAGGGCCGCAGTTCTTGTAGCCTCCTTTGCAGGTTGTCTTGCCTGCTGTTTCCGACCACTTGATTGGCCTTGAGCTGCAGTAGATGTTTGTGCCTCCTCCTGTTTCGCTTCCAGATAAATAGGTTCTACATAGATGAAAGACTCCCCCACCGGAATGGCTAAAAGATTGCCCCTGATGACCCTGGAACCTCGCTGGCCCCAAAGGCTCAGTTCCCGTGATATTTCCGTCTGCTGATCTATCCTGGCTTCAATCTGCATGGGACCGTACACCAGCTTATCTTTGGATAGTTTATAAACCAGGAGGTTGCCGTAGTGGGGCAGATCGCTTCTCGCTGCCAGCCAGGCAATCATGTTGTCTTTTTTGGAAGGGGTATAGGGGAGCATCAGGAGAAATTCCTCTTTATCCTCCTTTGGCATTTTTGCGATGATATAGTAAGGCTTCATTTTCTGCCTGTCGTCACCGTACATCTCATACGGAGTCTCCCAGAGGTCTTCCTGGTTGTAAAATACCTGGACGTCCTGCATGTGATACGTGGAGTATGTATTCACCTGGATATCAAATAGGTCATAGGGATACCGAACGTGCTTTTTGAGATCAGCTGGCATCTCATCAAAGGATTTGAATAGAGCCGGAAATACCTTTGAGTAGGTCTTGAGAATGGGATCTTTCTCGTCAATCATGTAGTATGTAACACTCCCGTCATAGGCATCGATAATCACTTTAACCGAATTTCTGATGTAGTTGAGTTTCCTGTTCATGAAAGGGCTCTTTAATCGTTTGGAATAGGGATACATGTTAGAGAGGGTATAGGCATCCTGAATCCAGAAGAGCCTTCCTTCCGAGACCACCAAATACGGATCGGTATCATAGGCAAGAAACGGCGCGATGGCCTGCACCCTCTGACGGATCCTGCGGTTATACATGATTCTGCTATCAGGGCCCAGGTAGGTGGTGAGCAGAATCTGCGGATCCATGAATTCAATGGAATAGAGGAGTCTTCTCATAAAAGAGTTGATGGGAACACCGCCCTTTCCCTGGTAAGTGGCATAGACGTTCTTGTCTCCTTTGGGGAAATCAAATTCCTTGGCACTTGTTCTTGTCAGGACATATTCACTTGTTTTTTCACCGTAATAGATTTCCGGGCGGTCTATCTTCAGGTCTATACTCACAGAAGGGGGGAGGTCCTTGATCATAAGCTGCGGAAGACCTTCGCTGGTGACTTCATTTACAGGACTCATGGCCAATCCATAGCCATGGGTGTAAATCAGGTGCATGTTGACCCAGGTCTTTGCCTGGGGCGGAAGCTGGTTTACCACCAGTTCACGTGCAGCCAGCATGACCTGTCGATACCGGTTGTCAATCAGATATCGGTCTACGTCCACATTATTAAAATCGTAATAGAGTCTTATGGACTGAATCTGCCTGTAGGTTTGGAGTAGAGGGCGTTCATCCCATATTCTGATGTTTTGAATTGTTGCATCATGATCTTTGATCTCTTCAGAGCTCAGAGTGTCATTGACCTCAAAATCGACCTCTTTAATATTGTTCAGGTTATATGCCTTACGGGTATAATCAATGTTATAAGCAATATAGGGTGATTCTTTTGCCAATTCGTTGGGTTTAACCACAATTTTTTGTACCAGGACCGGAAGACCGCCGGCCAGGATCAGAATGGCGCCCACCCATATTGCGCCAGTTATAACGAGTAGCTTTATCCTTGGTCTGAAAATATTATATATGATAACCAGGCACCATAAAAAGGATATCACCATCAAAGCCCTGTAAACCGGGATCTTGACGTGGATATCCGTGTAACTTGCGCCAAAGGCGGGTCCTTGAGTGGAATAGAGAAGACCGTAGATCTTTAGATGAAAGCCCCAGGCGACAAGGAGGACGATGAAAACACCAAGTACGAGAAGGTGCTTACCGACTTTTTCCGAAAGTTTAATTTTGGGTATACCGGTGGGTTTGTTCTCTGTCAGAAGGAACTCACCGATTACCTGAAGCCCGCCGTTTTTTAAATACCAGATGGCGGTCACAAGTCCGGCAAAGAGAAAAAGGACAAGCAACTCTTCCCGGACAAACGTGTAAAAGGGAAGAGAGAATATGTAGAAGCCGATGTCTTTGTTAAATACCGGATCAGTGCTGCCAAAGGGTTGCTGGTTTAGATAACTAAGCATCATGTTCCAGTTCGCAGATCCGCTTGACGCAATAACAAAACTAACGATCAGAATTGCGGCCAGGATGACAGTGTTCAATGTCCTGCCGGATACAGGCATTCCTCCTATCTCAGTGGTCGTTTGTTCACTCAAAGGATGAAAACGCTGAGCTGCGTATAGATTGACGGACAGCATGATGATCAAAAGAAGCCAGATCACCGTGGCAAGCCCGAATTTGCCCAGTACCATGGTCCAGAAAACGGGCGCGAAGTTAAGGTTTTGGAACCATAACCAGTTGGGATATATAGAGATAGCTGCCCACAAGAGGACTAATGGCAGAAGCCCTAATAAGATCGTTACATGCTTCATCTTCATAATTTTAGACTCCAAAGTATAAGGTTGGCAAAAGCAAATCAAAGATTTGAGACCTTTGCAGATAGCGCAGACTTCGAAACGGCATTTTTCGAAGGTCTCGATTTGCACGGGAAGCGATAATAGGACTTAGCAATATTTAATGCAAGTGTTAAAACAGGGAATGTTTTCGAATAGTCTTCCGGTTATGTCAAGGTCGGGATTCCGGTAAGTTCCTTTCTAACATTGGCATCAAAATTATTGCTTTCTTTGTTCCACAGACGCTCTTTTTTCTGTCTACTTTGGAGTTTTCAACAAATTATCACAAATCATTAGACTTAAAGGAAATACTGTTATATAAACTCCTTATGCTGGGACAATAAAAATCAGCACCCGGATTTTTTACAAAGGAGGACACTGTGTCTATTCGTTCGGTTACCATTTATGCTGTCCTGTTATCAGTCATGTTTCTGGCCGGTTGTTTTGGGTCTTGTAAAACTCCTTTGGAAGTGCTCAAATATGAATCAACTCCGGACAGAAACAAAAACCTCATTGTCTTTCTGCGTGGGATGGGCGGTACCCTGAATTGTTTTTTTGACGGCCATGAATGCTTCGAGAAGGAAGGCTTTGTCGAAGCCGTTCGGATAAGAGGGCTTTCCTATGATATGATCGCACCCAATACCCATTTTGGCTATTATAATGATCGCACTCTTATGACCCGGTTAAAAGAGGATATTATTCAGCCGGCAAAGGCAAAGAAATATGAAAAAATCTGGCTGGTGGGGACTTCAATGGGGGGTCTTGGATCAATACTGTACTTGAAAGATTATGAAAAAAACATAGACGGTGTTCTTCTTCTCGGGCCCTTTCTAGGCGAAAAATTAATTATTGATGAAATATACTCCGCCGGTGGGCTAGCTTACTGGGAACCGGGAGATTACGATGAAGAAGACGACTGGCAGCGCATGCTCTGGCACTGGTTAAAAGAGCACAACCGGCACGGCAACGTTCATCCGCCGATATACCTGGGTATCGGGAAAGAGGATTTTTATTATCGGGCACAAAAATTGCTGGCATCCTCCCTTTCTCCCGGGCATGTAATCGAAGTGAATGGAAAACATCGTTTCTCAACGTTTAAGCGCATCTGGGATATCTTTCTTGATAGACAGATACTGAAATAATAATTACTTACAGACAATCAGATATTATGCGTTTTTCAGAAAATCTTTCAGACCGGGATGTAAAATGAAAAGAATAATGGTAACCGGAGCTGTTGGGCAGATTGGATCTGAATTGACAATGGTTTTACGGGAAAAGTATGGCAATGATAATGTGATTGCCACCGGTCATAAATCAAAACCAGGCGAGAAGCTGCTACATTCAGGGCCCTTTCAATTTATTAATTGCTTGGATATTAAAACGATCGATAAAGTTGTTAAGAAATATAATGTAAATACTGTTTATCATTTGGCGGCTTTGCTCTCAGCCGTGGCTGAAGAAAACCCCCAACTTGCCTGGGATGTTAATATAAACGGTCTTTATAATGTGTTAGAAGTAGCCCGCGAGCATAACTGTGCAGTTTTTACTCCGAGTTCAATAGGAGCTTTTGGACCGACCACACCTTTAGATAATACTCCGCAGGATACAATTCAGCGTCCCAACACGATGTACGGTGTTACAAAGGTGACTGGCGAACTGCTTTGTGATTATTATTATAAAAGATTTGGTGTTGATACCAGAGGGCTGCGTTACCCGGGGATTATTTCTTGCGAAACGCTGCCAGGCGGTGGTACAACCGATTATGCGGTAGAAATATTCTATGAAGCTATAAAAAACAAGAAATACACATGTTTTCTTAAACATGGCACTTACCTTGACATGATGTATATGCCGGATGCGATTAATTCTGCAATTAATCTGATGGAAGCAGATCCGGCAAAACTCAGACACAGGAACGCTTTTAATGTCACGGCAATGAGTTTCGATCCCAAAGGCATTGCTGATGAAATAAAAAAAATCATTCCGGATTTTACAATTGATTACAATGTAGATCCAACCAGACAGGCGATTGCCGAAAGCTGGCCAAACAATATGGATGACAGCGCTGCCCGTAAAGAATGGGGATGGAACCCGGAATATAATCTTGAATCAATGACAAAAGATATGATAGAAAAACTAACTGTAAAACTGAAAAAAGATAATAATTGAAGTCAGACCATAGAGGAGGAATATGTCGTTACAAAAATTAAACAATGCCTTACAGTTGGAGTTGAACAGCCTTTATGAAACAGGAACGGCAAAAGGCAAAGAAATGGTTATTACCGGAGTAAAACCCGCAGAAAGTAATAAATGTCCGAGATATTATGTTGAAGGCGAAGGAGATAAAGAGTTTTTGAAAATGAACGCAAACTCTTATCTGGGTATGTCGCTGCGAAAAGATGTAATAGAAGCGGAAGAAAAAGCTGCAAGGGAATTTGGCGTTGGCCCCGGCGCCGTTCGTTTCATTAGTGGGACGTATAAAGCGCATACAGTGTTAGAAGAAAAGCTGGCAAAATTCCACAATCGAGAAGCGGGCATGATATTAAGCTCGGCTTATGTGGCAAGTTTGAGTGTTTTGTTTCCGCTTATAACAAAAGATACCGTGTTAATAAGCGATGAGCTGAATCATAACTGTATCATTATCGCTATAAGGCTTTCAAGACCGGCGGTCAAAGGCATATACAAACACAATGATATGAATGACCTTGAGGCTAAAATTAAGGAAAATATCGGGAAAGGTGAAAGGGTTATTGTTATTACAGATGGGATTTTCAGCATGAGAGGTGATAATGCTCCTCTGGATAAATTTGTAGAGATTTGCGATAAGTATAATGATAAATTCGATGAAGGGATTATTTCCATAATAGATGATTCCCACGGTATCGGCGCTTTTGGAAAGACAGGAAGGGGAACGGAAGAATATTGCGGCACAAAAGTTGATATCGTTATCGGTACGCTGGGTAAGAGTTTTGGCGTTAACGGCGGATATGTTGTAGCCTCAAAACAAATTATTGAGTATCTTCGTGAAAAAGCTCCCATGTATATTTACTCAAACCCGATCACAGTTTCAGAAGCCTCGGCTGCCCTTAAGGCAATCGAAATTCTCGATAGCTCGGAAGGTCTAAAAATTTTAGAGCATCTTCGTAATATGACAAAGAGATTTGAAGACGGTCTGAAAGAAGCAGGCTACGAAACTATTGAAGGCGAACATCCTGTTGTCCCTATAATGGTTCGAGATACAAAAAAGACATCGGAACTGGTAGAATATTTGGCTGAAAATGGTATATTAGCCACAGGATTAAATTTTCCGGTAGTTCCGAAAGGTGATGAAGAAATTAGAATTCAGATTTCTGCCGACCATACAAAATATGATATCGACTACGCTATTGGAGTATTGAAAAAATTTAAGGAGAAACAGTAGAGTAATAATTGATGGCGTTGTAGAAGGTTCCATCTACTGCGTCTTGTATATGGAACTTGGAACGATGCCATCGGTGATACTTTTTACCAGAGCATCATAATTGGTGTTTAAACGAAAACACCTTGTTTTAACTTTCCTTAGAGCTTTCAAAAATCCCGGAAGCCCAAAGCCCAGCCAGAGGTTTCATGGAGCATTTCGCAGATTTGATTCAAACCCCTTTCAACACATCAATCATTGAAAACACCTTTCCCGTTGAGCCTTCGTCTATTTTCTTAGACAGGTAAAGGACGGCATCAAGGGTGCCCTGGACGTAGACGTCTCTGCCGTTCACGTTATGGGTGAACTCAAAACGGACGGTTTTGTCGTTTGAAACAAGACTGTACGTGTGCCAGCCATGTCCTGTCAGATACTTTTCGGGGATGCTCCAAACAGTTTTCTGGGTTTCAGGATCGCGTTCCTTTAAGATATCGTTTTCTGAATAAGGGGTTCCCAGCGTGTTAAAATACCCGGTCATTGCTTTGGCTGTGCCGCTTGTATCTGCTTTTCCTTTTTGATGGCTTTCCTTAATTGAAAGTGAGTATCCTTTGAAAAGATCCGGAAATGTTTTTGATGCGTACTCCATCATGGCCTGAAACCCTACAATCTGTTTGGCCATATTCGGAGCAATGACAGCGACAATTGACGATGAGCTTACGGTTTCTTCAAGAAGCTTTCTGTCACCGCCCGTTGTTCCCATAACAAAAGGAAGGCCTGTTTTGGAGTAAAATTCAGCATTGTCGTTAACTGCTGTCGGATGTGTGTAATCAATGCTGATAAAAGATGTGTGTTTTTCCAATATCTCACCTATCTCTTTTTCACGCTGCTCAGGCCTGATGAGCTGTATGACGGATGATCCTATACTATACTCAGATATTGTTATTTCAGGGCCGGTGAGTGAATACGGAATAAGTTCGAACCTGTTGTCAGCCAGGGCATGCTTTGCCACGACCTGTGCCACATTGCCGGGAATACCGTTGACCATGATTTTGATTGGGTTCATTTGAAATCTCCTTAAAGCTTTTTTTTAAATGGGACACAGATTAACACGGATTACACAGGTATATTTTTATACTGATACGGTAAGAAATGTACAAACATTATTTGAGTCCGTGCAAATCTGTGTCCTATTTTCAAAGGGGTAGTACTAAATATTGTATTTTTTTAACAATCGACATCAACTTTGGTAATTTAAAATCGGAAAGAGAAAAAAGATTTTTCTTTAACGTTTCGACAGCCTTTGGGATATATTTTTCAAAATAGGTTTTTCCTTTGGCCTTGCTAAGGTACCCAAAAGCTCCGAGTATTTGGAGGTTTCGCGTCAGGGCACAATATTTGAAACAGGTGCGGAATTTATCAGGATCAAAATCAGCGGCAGATAAAAGTTTTTCAATGCAATATTCAAGAAGTTGATGCTGAACAGGGTAGGGGAGACTTACATATGGATCTAGAAGAAGGGATGCAAGATCATACTCGATTGGCCCCATACGCCCACCCTGAAAATCGATAAAATAGTAATCTCCATTTTTTACCATAATATTGCGAGACTGCAAGTCTCTGTGCATAAAACCGTTAAATGATGATAAAAGCGCCCTGTCGGCCAGGAGTGAAAACTCATTTTTTAAATCTTCAAAATTTGAATTAATTCCAAGGTATCCGGTTAAAAACGCTTCGACAAAATAGCGGCATTCCTTTTCCATTATAAGATTTTTGTCATAGGTTTCAGACTGATATGTCCAGGACAAATCAAAACCCGTTGAACCAGACACAGACATGTCAATAAAACGATTTATCACAGATTTGTAATGGGAAAAGATAACCTCCGGGTTTTCTGCTTTTTGGACCAGTGCTTGAAGATTTACATCTCCTAAATCTTCAAGAAAAACCAGGCCTGAGAAGGTGTCGTACATATGTATCTTTGGTACAGGTATTTTCGCTTCACGCAGGTGGAGGTCTATGGCAACAAATGAGTCAACTTCGCATGTTTCAGAAATTTTTCTTATGCCATGATCTGCCATGACAAGTGATCTGTTTTCCGCAGTCAGCCTATACCATTTTCTTTCAGACCCGTCACCTTTCAATTTCGCCTGTTCAATTTTGTGGGGCGGGCTGTCGGGAAACGCTTTCTTAAAAGCTTCAGGAGCCATGGTATCAAAAACTGCCTTCTTATAATTTGCAGGTGTCCCGATATCTTGCCATAAGTCTTTTTCTGATATGAATGCTTTTATTTTTTTACCCTTTGATATCATCTTTTTATATGCATCGATTATGCTGGAAAAAACATTGGCAGGTATGAAATCGAAAACCTCAGGATTGATAACCTGAATACCGGTAAAAGTCAGCATGGCACTCGATGGAATAGAAGATCCTTTTTCAAAATTTGTTATAAACCCGTTTTTTTTGAATGAAACAGAGTTGAACGCACGGTTATCATAAAGAACCAGGGTTACCGGATATTTATGATTTACGTGATAATCATATACCTTTCGCAGGTCAATATCAGTAACAATATCACTGTTAACCACCATAAATGGCTGGTCGTCAATAAAATCGATTACATTTTTTATACCTCCACCTGTTCCGAGAATGACCGGTTCGTGACGTGTATAAACGGGTATGCCGTATTTTTTTTTCTTGATAAAGGAATCAATCTTTTGATGGAGGTGATGGGTATTAATGATAATTGCTGTTGAGCCTGCACACTTTAGCTTACGTATGGTGATATCGATCAAGGGTTGTCCGGCAACCGGAAACAGAGGTTTGGGTATTTTTTCGGTATAGGGAAGGAGCCGCGTGCCCATTCCAGCGGCAAGTATCATAGACTTCATAGTTACAGGTGATTCATATATTTTTGTAGTATATCGGCATAGTAATCAATTTTCTCATCATCATCTGAACCTTTAACACTATGGGTGGTGAAAAAATCGACTGCGTTTTGATAGGTGACTTTTGAAAGGGCTTCCTTTCGTTCGATTTCTCTACTTTTATACATGCGATTACCGCTAGCCTCAATTTTTTTCAGGCGTTCTTTAGCATTTATGGCGTTTTTAGGATTTTGCATGAGAAAGTTTAATACAATCAGGTACGATTCAAAATAGGTTTTTAGGAAATTGGAATAAAGTTTCAATTTTCTGAAACCGGTTGAGGTTAAATTATAGGTATCAGGCAGCGTCTGATGGGGCACGAGCATGGCATCATCAATAAATGTCTTGATGCTTTTTCGAACAAAGTATTCCGCGTTCAGATTAATATCGTAAGCGAATTCGTTCTTAAAGAATTCCTGGAGAAAAGAATAACCGGAGTGAAGGTCTGATGCTGAAAACTGAAATGCGTCCATTTTAAGGATTTCAATTGCAGTAAAGGCTGCAGGTATAAAAAAGGCAATGCAATTGTTTTTATAATATTCCAGCCCAGGTCTTTTGCTTTCATTAATAACATATTCGGTTTCTAAATGCCGACTTTCTTTTTCTTTTGAAATCGGTTCAATGAATTTGCTTTGCACATAGGCATCAAGGGCATGCCTGACAGCATGGCCGTAGTCTTGAACAAGAGTATCTGCCAACCTGGCATCCTGGGCGTGAAGATATTTGATATATGTTTCAACATTGGCCTTTAAGGCATCATAAGAAAATTTTTTGGCCGGGCAGTTTAAAATAGCGCTCGCAACAAGGCCATACGAAGTAACAACGGTAACAGAGTTTATGGAATTTATTATCCTGTGCCCCAGATTTCGGCAGAATGCGTTCTTTTCTTTGGATTCCATATCTGCCAGCGAAGAGCCGTGTTGTGATAAAAGGTCATTTATCGAAATAGGATCGTGAAACTGAATGTATATTTTTCCATACCGGTTTTTTAAAAATTTTCTTGCCTTGATCACCTGCAGGAAATTTTCCTTTTTCTTTTGTCTTCCTTCAAGTTCATTAAGATACGCTGTTTCTTCAATGACCCGGTCATATCCTATATATATCGGCACAAATATCATATCCTCGCAGGCTTCGTTTTTATATGCATCAAGTAAAATTGACAAAAGCCCCAGTTTGGGCATGATTAATTTGCCGGTTCGGCTTCGGCCGCCCTCGATAAAGAATTCTATGTTAAAACCTTCCTGAAGCAGTTTATGGATATACTCGGCAAACACTTTTGCATAAAGTACGGCCCCCCTGAAAGTTCGCCTGATAAAAAAAGCGCCTGCACCGCGAAAAATAGGACCCATGGGCCAGAATGAAAGATTTTTCCCTGCAGCAATATGCGGGCAGGGCATGTTATTGTGATACAGAAGATATGACAAAATAAGGTAATCAATATGGCTTTTGTGATTAGGGATAAGTATCAGCGGTCCTTTTTGAGACATGGTTTTTATCCTGTTGAGGTCATCAGTATTAACCATGACATCTTCAAACATAGTTCTGATAAACCAACTGACTATAACTGCTGCGATTTTAATTAAGCCGTGACTGTATTTAGCGGCAATTTCATCAAGGCATGCATCAGCATTCCTGCGAACTTCGCGTAAGGGGATATGTCGCGATTTGGAATGACTTTCCATGAATTGCTGAAAACGTTCATTTGTCAGGATGCCTTCTTTCAGTTCCTCGCTTGATTTCAGGACCGGGCCGGTAATACTCTGGCGATGGCGATTGAATTGAACGAGAAGATTGCGTCTTAAGGATAAAGACTGGTGTTCAATGGCCTGGCCTTGATTTTGAGGGTTTTCAAGAAAATGGATCAGGTTAACCGGTTCGGATGTTTCTACAAAGACTTTTCCCGGGTTTGCAAACAGGGTCACAAGGCGTCTGATTTTTCCGGGTTTATCTTCAGACCCGAAGAGTATATCGATTATTTTCGGTTGTGATCGAAGGGGGTTTTTGCCAAAGAACATCAGTTGCGGGACAATATATATGGGACGGTCTATCGATTTTTGCATTTCGATAAGATACTGGACAGGATCTGTCTTTGCTTTGACAAACCGGCGGTAAAAACCTTTTTTTTCAACTATGGATAAAAAGCCGGTACGGCCGTTTAGTAATTCATTTTTGATATATCCGCTGTTATAAGGACGAGGCAAGGCCATGTTTTTAAAAAAGAAATCAAGATGTGCCAGAAGTATTTTAAATATTCGGGCAACCGGTTGCCACAGGATAACCTTGTAGTCAAAGCCGATTTCAGGATACGGCAGGCCGTAAAGCTTATAGCGCGTATGATAAAAAAGATAGTCAAATTTACTTTTATATTTGGTTGCATATACAATGATTGCATCTTCAGGTATGTCCTGAATTGTCGTGGACTGGTTCTTTCTCACCTTCACACCGGAGAAAAAAAGCTTAAGTATTGAGGATGACAATCCGGAATTACCGGGAAAGAAACAGCTAAAGTGGTTATCTGTTCCCTCTAAAATATTATTGATGCGCTCTCTTAATTTCATAGCTATTAATTTGCCTGTGGTTTTATTCGAAGTATCCGATTGCCTCAGAGTAATGATTCTTTCAATTACGATTTATTAGAGTTAGAAAACTATCAGACTACAACTTTGTTTGCAATATTTTCTTTAGTGCGGCATAAAAATGGATTAACCTTGTGCAATTTGGCTTGTATTCGAAAATGTGTTGTGTTATTTCATATCTAAATCTGATGAATTCGTAAAAAATCGAATTCATCACCAAACACAAAAAAACGAAAAAATAAAGGAGGTTGATATAAATGAAAACGTTAATTGGTGGTGCTGTAGCAGCAGCATTGGGTCTGATAGGACTGGTGATCTGGTGGGGACCGTTTTTAATGGTAATAAAAGGAACAATACCGATAATGCTTCTGCTTGGTGGCGGTTTAGCCATATATCTTGGCTTTGATGAACTCAAAGACACGTGGAAAGATGAAACAGTTGATACTGATTCGGTCGAAAAGGGCGAGGATGTAGGAAAATACAAGAAAGAAATCGATGGTTTAAAGGAAGAGATAAAGACAATGAAAAAAGAGTAGGGCATAAAGAGCGTCTCTTCAGGACTTGAGGATTGCAACTGCATGGCTTGAAGAGAGGCCTTCAGCCTGACTACGTGAGTAGTTACTTGTTTTTTATCGCTGAGGTTGCAAGAAAATCCGCCCGTTCATTCTCAGCATGACCGGAATGACCTTTCACCTTTATGAGTTTTAAATCCTTGAATTTTGATATTGTTTCC
>JASJGP010000526.1:0-8666 GCA_033791485.1 Desulfobacterales bacterium
GCACATGAAGAAAAAAAACGTCTTTTCAGGAAAACTTGACTTTCTAAACCTTGGAGAGCTATTGCAGATACTTGGCACCAACAACAGCAGCGGAATATTGCGCATAACGAGCAAATACGCAGATTCGCCCGGTTTGATATATGTTAGCAACGGCAATTCCGTTGATGCTTCAAACGGTTCTTTATCAGGTATGGATGCACTTTATTCTCTATTTGGATGGATAGCTGGTGAGTTTGAATTTTGCATAAAAGATGTAGATAAAAAAAATGTAATAAATAAAAATCGTATGGAAATCATCCTGGATGGCACAAGGATGGTGGATGACGGCAAGATAGAAAAGTTAGGACCAGTATCTTTTAAAGAGAAATCTGAGACAGATATAGGAAAAAATAAGCCTTTGCCGTTAGTTAAGGGCCCTATTGTTGATTATATGTATGTAATAGATGAGGAAGAGTTTTTTGACGGCGATGAAATTGTTTTTGAGGGCAATTTTGGAAACTGGATGTGGGTTATTTTGGAAGGCGTAGTTGATATCACTAAGGAAACGCCCAAAGGACGTCTTAATTTGATCAGTATAAGCAATGGATCATTTGTTGGAAGCATAGCATCATTTCTGTCTGAGGGTAATGTAAGAAGTGCTACGGTTGTAGCAAGAGGGCGTGTTCAACTTGGAATGCTTGATTCGCAACGTCTTTCAGAAGAGTTTACGAAAATGTCGTCTGAATTAAGAAAAGTTGTGAAAAGCCTTGATAAAAGGCTTAAGCAGGTTTCAGGTAATGCAATTGACCTGTATATGAAAAAATATTACTTCGATGAATTAATTAAAAATAAAAAAGTGGTTATTAAGCAGGGGGAAAGTGAGGGTAGAGCTTTTACCATAACAAAGGGCAATGTGGTTATCGCACGTAAAAACGATACAGGATTTGTCCCGCTTTC
Source organism: Desulfobacterales bacterium (assembly GCA_033791485.1). Taxonomy (GTDB): domain Bacteria; phylum Desulfobacterota; class Desulfobacteria; order Desulfobacterales; family JAUWMJ01; genus JAUWMJ01. The sequence goes on from JASJGP010000526.1 coordinate 937, forward strand.
AGTTATAGGCAAGGGTGATTATTTTGGAAATATTCCGTTCATTAACCTGGGTCATGAACCTCACAACGCATTTGTTTTCGCATCAAAGGACTTAAAGTTAAATCCTATTGACCTAAAAAAACTGCAGAAAGAACATGATAGCCTTTCATCAACTTTTAAGAATATTATTGAAAATATTGCAACCTGTATATCTGTAACCACATTATTAGCAAGCAGGTTCCAGGCAAAAATAGTGAAAAAATAGAGAATTTTTTCACATTCCAGGATGAGATCTTCCAAAAATGCCGTTTTCAAAGGTCTCAGGATAATATACTAAAAATAAGAGAGAAGTAACTATGGGATCAAAAGACAAAAGAAAGCATTTTAGGGTGAATTCACTAAACCTGTCGTACGTATTTGTTGATGGCAATAATGATGAGGGTAAACAGACTATAGGCAGAACTTTAAATGTATCAGAATCGGGAATACTTCTGGAAACACATATTCCGCTTAATCTAAATGATAACTTATTGCTTACAATTGGTTTAAAAGAAGACCTTGTCGATATTAAAGGAAAAGTCGTTCATTCCGCTAAAGATGAACAGGGAAAGTATGAAGTCGGTGTTAAATTTACAGAGAAGGATGATGCAGCAAGCGAAATTCTTGGGAAATATGTCAAAGCATTTAAAGATCAACAAGAAAGAGAATAGACAGCCGTTCATGGTTTGAAACTTGAAATCAGAAAGTAGAAATTCGGGTTTCTATTTTCTAATTTCAACGTTCAGTGAACGCTTAACTAAGTTTTAAAAGGAATGATTTTATTATGAAAACAAATGTAATTAAAACTGATTTTCCTGGTTTAAAAATTTTTAAAAGAGGAAAAGTCAGAGATGTTTACGACCTCGGTGATACTTTGTTAATGGTGGCAACCGATAGAATTTCCGCGTTTGATGTTGTTATACCGGATCCAATACCTGATAAAGGAAAAATTCTGACCCAAATTTCACTTTTCTGGTTTGATTTAATGAAACCGCTTTTAAAAAATCACATAATTTCCAGCAAAACAGATGACTATCCAGAAGATTGTAAAAAGTATGCTGATATACTTGAAGGAAGAAGCATGCTCGTTAAAAAAACAAACCCTCTTCCTGTTGAATGTGTTGTAAGGGGATATATTTCAGGGTCAGGCTGGAAATCCTACCAGGAGTCAGGTAGAATATGCGGCATAAAATTGCCCGAAGGTCTTAAAGAATCAGAAAAACTGGCTGAAACAATTTTTACACCTTCAACAAAAGAAGAAGTTGGTACTCATGATGTTAATATAGATTTTGACGAAACAGTTAATTTAATAGGCAAAGATATTGCAGAAAAAGTTAAATCGCTTAGTTATGAAATATATAAAAAAGGAGCCGAAATCGCCAAAGAAAAAGGGATAATAATTGCTGATACAAAGTTTGAATTCGGACTAATAGAAGACGAAATTATTCTTATTGACGAGGTATTAACTCCTGATTCATCTAGATTCTGGCCAAAAGAAACATACCGGCCCGGTGGATCTCAGGAAAGCTTTGACAAGCAGTATCTAAGAGATTATTTGCTTTCCATAAACTGGGACCAAAAGCCTCCTGCCCCTCCGCTTCCGGAAGAAGTGATAAAAAATACACGCAACAAATACATTGAAGCATTAAATAAGCTGACCGGCAGAAATAATGAATTTTAGGGAAGATTTTGTTTATCAAGCCATAGATTTGGCCTCAATAGATTTAGAGGATTATACCTTTCGCATTACAACTGATACACGCATAGAAGACCTTATTCTTTCTATTAAAAATGTGGGGCTTCTAAATGCGCCCATTCTGATAAAAAAAAAATCCGATTTTCAAATCATAAGCGGTTTCAGGAGAATTTCTGCTTGTTTAAGTCTTGGTATGGCCGAAATACCTGCAAGAATAGCAGATTCCGATAAAATAAAGCTTGAATGTATAAAGTTTGCAATAACAGAAAATTCCCTCCAAAGAACTCTAAACCTGATTGAACAGTCCAGATCATTTTATCTGCTATCAGGCTTTTTCAAGGACAATGATCATCTTGCGAAGGCTGCATCTGCCTTAGGTTTACCGGACAACCCATCCATTATAAACAAGATTAAGAATATTTGTAAGCTTTCGCACGACATTCAAAACGGTGTACTTTCAGACACTATCTCTCTTTCCATGGCTTTAGAACTGGAAATGTTGGAAAAAGATGAGGGGTCTGCATTTGCAATTTTATTTGAAAAACTTAAATTGAGTCTTAATAAACAGAGGGAAATATTAACTCATATCAAAGAGATTGCAATTATCGAAAATATTTCAATTATAAATTTGCTGACTAAAAGTCAACTGCGGGAAATTGCGGATGATAAGGATCTGGATAGAAGTCAAAAGATAAATAAAATCAGGTTATATTTAAAACAGCGCCGGTTTCCTGAAATTACGAAAGCTGAAAAAGATCTTGAAATAAAAATAAAGAACCTTAAACTTGGCAGTAATATGAAACTGATTCCGCCAAAAAATTATGACGCTTCGGCTTACTCCCTAAATCTTCAATTTGCAAGCATAGAGCAATTGCGAGAAAACAAGACCGCACTTGAAAAGATCATTAAAAACCCCATTCTTAAAGACATTCTTGTATGACTTTTTACTATGTCATCAATATTCAGAAGTTTAATAGCGGTTTTGCAATCAATTCTATAAAAAAATAGGTTATTAAACCAAGAGCCGATGCAATTGCTAACACAATGTACATTTTATTTGTTTTGTGTTTTCTTCGCTCTTCTGCATTATAGAATACGTACTTTCCGCACTTTATACAAAGAATTTTATTTCTTTCAATAGTCAAAGCATGTCCACAGTCACATACAACATCCTTAGGTGGCAGAGCATGCATAAATTTCCTCCATAGAACTATTCCAAAGCAATAAATTTATTTAAAAAACCGCTGCAACGCAGTAGATGAGACTTTCTACGACGCCATCGGTTTTTAATTATCTGAAGACTCCATGTCTTCGTCTGTTTCATTATATTCTTTAAAATATTGAGAAGATTCTTTTTTGGTCAGAAAATATGTTGATATAGAAAATAAAACGGCAACCAGTGCAGTGATAAAAGTTAAATCAAATTTGCCTATGTTATAATACAAAACAAAATAGAAAAGATACAATACGATGATAGCAAAATTGAAAAATATACATAATAATCTTGCCCATTTATTGATGCTTGCAACAAAATAACATATTGACACGCCGATACCGATTTGGAGGTAGATCGTTTTAAGCGGAAATTCACTCAATAAAAATTTTAAAAAATAAAAATAATGCAAAATCCAAGCTGCAACTAAAAACGATATTCCCATTTTAACACTGGTGGGATATTCTTTAAATTTAATACTTATGTTAATCATATTTTCTCCCTAACGCGATATAATCCCTATAAAATCCTGATAAATACAACATAATTCATAACATTTCGGGTTGCCGGGCTAATAACCCTTGAACCTGAATAGTTACCCTACATAAATCATTATTAACAAAAATTGCAAGAATTTTATTAAAACCAGGTAATAACTTGGCGCTTTGAAATTTAGATACATAAATTTTATATAACATATAACCAATAGATATATCTACGTAAGTTATATTAGAACAACCATTCCCTTTCCCTCATTTCTATCTATTAGAATTTAAACTTATTGTTATCATCAATCAAACATTTAAAGCAAATTAAAAAATAGCGAAAAAATAAAAAATAATTAGATTTATATTGACAAACAATAACTATCAATTATATAGGTTTATAAACAATAAATATGATTCATTTTAAAAAATGGGTATAAAAGAAAGAAAAGAACGTGAAAAAGAAAGAAGGCGACAACAGATAATTGTTGCTGCTAAAAGAATCTTTTCTGCCAAGGGATTTAATAAAGCAACGATGGAGGATATTGCCGAAGAAGCTGAAATAAGCCCCGGAACAATTTATATCTATTTTAAAAACAAAGACGAACTGTATGCCTCGCTGTCCATAAGAATACTACAGCATCTCAATATCAGACTGGAACATGTAAAAAATCAAAATAATTTAAATGATGAACAACGAATAGCATCTTTAAAGGATGCATTATACGATATTTATGATTTTGATCCCTTAATTCTTATTAACCTGTTCCATCTTCAATCGAGCGAATCGCTAAAAAACTTATCTGATGAACTTCTGTCAGAAATTAAAAGATTGTCCCAAAGTTCACTTAAAATTATGTCGGATATTTTTTCAGAAGGAATAAGCACCGGTGTTTTTATTAAAACAAATCCTAATGCGCTTGCCGATATATTTTGGGCGTTATTTTCGGGTGTTATTCTCTGGGAAGAAAGCAAAAAAATCATTGATAATAAAAAAGATTTCTTAAAGCCAACCTTAGATATTGCATTTGATATCTTCAGGCAGGGAATAACCAGATAATTATAGACCCTCGTTAAGTAGTTGGGTTTTTGAGTCATTGAGTGGTTGTTATAAAAAAGGTATTTAGATCATAAATATGAACATTTATTATCCATACGTTTAATGAAAAGTCTGTATGAAGTCATTTATTCGATATTGAAAAAAATGGGGCTGAAATAGACTTTTATGAGATTTTCATTAATAAATGGGAAAGGAGGTTATAGAAAAGTAATTTGTAAAAGGAAAGGGAGAAAATAATTATAAAACAAATTATCAGCTTTAAGGAGTGTGATTTATGGCGGAAAAAGAAGTTGTAGAAACATCGGAAGCGCAGATTGCTGTTCACTGGGGGGAAGAGGATTACTATTATCCTTCATATGAGTTCGTCGCCCAGGCGAACATGACAGATCCGGGGGTCTTTGATCGATTTAGCCTGGATAACTTCCCGAATTGCTTCAAGGAGTATGCTGACCTTCTGGATTGGGATGAATACTGGCATACAATCCTTGATACAAGTGACGCACCATGCTGGAAATGGTTTGTAGGCGGGAAAATTAATGCCAGCTATAATTGCATTGACAGACACCTTGCAAAGAACAAAAACAAAACGGCAATTCATTATGTTCCTGAACCCCTGGAAGAAAAATATGAACACATAACCTACCAGGAACTTTATGTGAGGGTAAATGAGTTTGCCGCACTGCTTCGTGATTTTGCAGGATTGAAAGCAGGAGACAGGGTAACCCTTCATATGCCGATGTCGGCTGAGCTTCCAATTACAATGCTTGCCTTAGCGAGACTTGGAGTGATTCATTCCCAGGTTTTCGGCGGTTTCAGCGGAAAGGCATGTGCGGACAGGATAGTAGATTCCAACAGTCGTGTTCTGATAACTATGGATTCCTACTACCGGAGCGGAACTCTTCTCGATCACAAGCAAAACGCAGATATTGCAGTTGACCTGGCCGAAAAAGACGGGCAGAAGGTTGACAAGGTCCTGGTATGGCAACGTTATCCCGGGAAAGCATCAAGTCCTACACCCATGGTTGAAGGTCGTGATTATTTTGCAAATGATGTACTGAAGGATTATTACGGGGCACGTGTGGATCCTGTACCCATGCCTGCTGAAGCTCCTCTGTTTCTCATGTACACCAGCGGAACAACCGGAAAACCAAAAGGCTGCCAGCACAGCATTGGTGGATTTCTTGCCTATACTGCAGGAACATCAAAATATGTCCAGGATATTCATCCGGAAGATGTTTACTGGTGTATGGCGGACATAGGATGGATTACAGGACATTCTTACATTGTTTACGGCCCTCTGGCTATATGTGCATCTACGGTTATTTACGAAGGCGTTCCAACCTATCCTGATGCAGGTAGGGCATGGAGGATTGCACAGGATCTGGATGTAAACATCTTTCATACCGCACCCACTGCAATCAGAGCTTTAAGAAAAATAGGCCCTGATGAACCGGCCAAGTATAATTTTCAATTCAAGCATATGACCACAGTTGGTGAGCCCATAGAACCCGAGGTCTGGAAATGGTATCATAAAGCTGTTGGAAAAGGTAAGGCGATTATAGTTGATACCTGGTGGCAGACCGAAACAGGAGGTTTTCTTTGCAGTACACTGCCTGGAATAGCACCGATGAAACCGGGGAGTGCAGGACCGGGAGTCCCGGGTATTCATCCTATCATCTACGATGACGAAGCGGAAATTCTTGCTGCAGGGGCAGGAAAAGCAGGAAATATCTGCATTCAAAACCCGTGGCCCGGAAGTTTCCAGACCATATGGGGGGACAGGGATCGATATGTTGAAACATATTATGCAAAATACTGCAAGGATCCCAAATCCAAGGATTGGCGCGACTGGCCGTATATGACGGGAGATGCCGCAGTTGAGGCCGAGGACGGATATTTTCGTATCCTTGGACGTATTGATGACGTCATCAATGTTTCCGGTCACCGTCTTGGAACAAAGGAGATAGAATCTGCAGCACTTGTCTGTGAAGAGGTTGCTGAAGCAGCGGTTGTTCCTGTAGCCCATGAAATCAAAGGAAGGGAACCGGATCTTTATGTGGCATTGAAGCCGGGGATTGAAGCAACTCCTGAATTGCAGAAAAAGATTTCAGATGTTATTTGTGAAGAAATCGGAAAAATCGCCAAACCAAAGGGGGTGTGGATTGTGACGGATATGCCCAAGACCCGTTCAGGAAAGATTATGCGCAGGGTTCTCGGTGCAATTTCCAATAATCAGGACGTCGGAGACGTTACAACTTTGGCCAACCCTGAAATAGTTGAAGAAATCATAGCTATGGAAAGAAAATAAGGTTTTATGTTCTTTTTCAATTTCGAGTTAAATTTTATCAGTATCAGGATACCGGCTAAAAAACCGGTTAAATGGGAGAGAAAAACGATTTTATGATTAAAAAGCCCGCTAAAATATTTCCGGAGAGTTTTTAGAGGAAATACTTAACCTTTTTGAATTGATCTATACCGGGCTTTTTACTCAGATCTTAAATATTTTCGAAGGGAGGTGGGTTAAACATTCCTGATGCTGTTTAAATTATTATCAGAAACTTTCAGCAATTTGATGATAAGAGTTAAATTTCATTGACCATTGCATAGGAGGAAAAAAATGAGTGGAACCACTTGGGTTTACATCATGCTTGGCATTTATATTATTTATTGTTTTTACTGGGGGTTAAAAGGTTATTTTACAGAAAAAACCTCCGCGGGATATGCCATCGCCGGCCGGTCTATCCCCTTTTTCGCTTTTTTACTTGCGGCTACGGCGGCCTCTTTTTCCGGGTGGACATTTATCGGTCATCCGGGTCTAATCTGGCGTGACGGTCTGGCCTATGCCTTTGCCTCATTCTATGTTCTCACCATTCCCATTACAGGAACATTTTTTAACAAGAGAGTATGGATACTTGGCAAAAGGTACGGCTTTATCACACCAGGAGATATGTATGCCTATTATTTTAATTCAGAGCCGATAAGATTCCTGGTTGTAACGACTGCGGTTTTATATTCTCTATTTTATTCCGCCGTTCAGCTCATGGCTTCTGCAGCACTATTTCATATCATTGCCGGTGTTCCGGTTGCATTCGGTGCTATTTTTATGGGATTTATCGTATGGTTCTACGTATGTACCGGCGGTTTGAAAGCAAGTACATGGGTAGGAGTCATCCAGTTTGTACTCCTGGTGGGTGGTATTATTCTTCTGGGATTTTTCGTCATTACCGGTGAACAGTTCGGAGGATGGGAGAAATTTTC
>JASJGP010000527.1:0-4336 GCA_033791485.1 Desulfobacterales bacterium
GAGCAATTAAAAAACTTGGATCGTATCCCAACCTAAAAACAAGGCATACCCAAAAATCACTGACTGTTGGAACCGTCACCATTATAAAACTATTTGATAATTTTTTCAAATATTTCAAATGCCGCTTTTACAGATTGATTATTTTCCGGCATTTCTATGGTGGGTTGTCCGTTTAAATCATAATCGTAAATGGTGTTATCCATTGGGATCATTCCTGCCAGTTCAAGATCTTCAGCATTAAGAATGTTTAAAACAGCCTCGGGCAAGCCGTTTTTTGTCTGGTTGATAATAAGATAGCTTTTTCCTACACCGATATTGAGATCTTTTGCAAGCTTGTTGATTCTCACTGCTGCCTGAATTCCCCGCCTGGATGTGTCTGAAACAACGAGGAGAATATCAGGATTGCTTGTAGTCAGCCGGCTTATATGTTCCATTCCGGCTTCGTTATCCATTACAATATAAGGGTAGTTGTCTGTCAATCTTTCCAGAAAGCCTGTAAGGAGAGTATTGGCAGCACAGTAACATCCCGCTCCTTCGGGTTGCCCCATAACGATAAGATCATATCCTTCTGATTCTACAATTGCCTGTTCCAACTTCATGGACATAAAAACATCTTTGGTCATGCCGCCCGGAACGATTCCTTTTTTCATTTCTTCCCGGGCATTTCCCAGGGTTTGGTCAAATTCAAGTCCGAGCACTTCATTGAAATTTGCGTTGGAATCGGCATCTACCGCCAGAATCGGTGTCTTTCCGGTCTTTACCAGGTATTTTATTAAAAGGCCCGCAAGGGTGGTTTTTCCTGTGCCTCCCTTTCCGGCCAGTGCGATTGAAAATGGCATTTTATAAAATATTTCCTCCCATCGGTTATACTTTTTATGAGTTAATCAATTTTGTGTTCAAGGTTTGAACGTTTTGTTTTCACGTATGTATAAATTAGGCCAGTTGCATCTAACAGTCAAGCATCTTTTGCATATACTGCTTTAACGCGATGGTATGGCTGAAATCCCTTGCAATATACATTTCCATATGGTAGCTGTAAAATTTATTTTGATAATAGGCAACCTGTAAAAATAAAAAGAAACGGAGGAATAGGAATGGATTTTGAGCTAAATAAAACACAAAAGGATATCCAAAAAGCTGTCAGGGATTTCGTAAAAGGTGAATTCGATAAGGATCTTGCACTTGAATTAGCAAAAAATCACGAATTTCCAAAGAAAATTTGGCAAAAGGCCGGGGAAATCGGTCTCATTGGAGTGCACTTTCCGGAGGAGTATTCCGGGCAGGGACTTGGCAGCCTGGAAGATATTCTTGTTATTGAAGAGTTATGTCGAGGGGATTCAAGTATCGGAAGTGCAGTTGCCCTTTCCAGTTTTGCTTCCGAGCTCATTGTCCATTATGGCAGTAATGAAATGAAGGAAAAATTTATTCCCGAAGTCGCAGAGGGGAGAATGCTTTCTGCAGGTGCGTTTACCGAGCCGGATCACGGTAGCGATATTACATCTGTAGATACTACTGCTGTAAAAGAAGGAGATGAATGGGTTGTCAACGGCGGAAAAACTTTTATCACAAATGGCGGACTTGCTGGGTTTTATTCCGTTATGTGCCAGACCGATTCTGATATCAAACCATCTTACCGTGGAATAAGTTTGATTCTTGTTGAGGCGGACCGTGAAGGTTTATCGACCATGGACGTGGGAGACAAGATGGGTATTACTACGATGTCCACAACGGAAGTGATACTAAAGGATGTTCGGGTGCCTCTGTCTAATCTTATTGGAGAAGAAAACAAAGGATTTTATCATGTACTTCATTTTTTTGATGAAAGCAGGATACAGGTTGCAGCCCAGGCACTTGGAATAGCCCAGGGAGCCTTTGATCGAGCACTTGACTATGTTAAAAAGCGCGAACAATTCGGGAAAAAAATTGCACAGTTTCAAGTTACCCAGCATAAGCTTGCAGATATGATCACAAAAATTGAGCTTGCCAGGCTAATGACTTACAAGGCTGCCTGGAATTTTGACCAGGGCCGTATCGATCCTAAACTGACATCCATGGCAAAGATGTATGCTGCCCGCACCGCTGTGGAAGTTGCTGACGAGGCAATACAGCTTTTAGGTGGATATGGGTACATGACGGAATATGAAGTTGAGCGGTTCTACCGGGATGCAAAGATCACAGAAATATATGAAGGAACCAAGGAAATTCAGAAAAATACCATAGCCAGTTCGGTTATCGGTAAACTAAAATAGGTAAGCGTTCACAGGCACCGCACCTGCGCGTGATCAGGGCAACCAGCATAGCAGGCTATATAGCTGGTCGCCCTGATCACGCACATCTGCAGCAGCTGTGAACGCTTACAGAACACAGATTGTGCAACCTTTTTGTTTTGAACGGGCGTGAACGGTCGCCCAAAATAGATACTGGAGGGTATCATGCTTGATTTAATTAAAAAGACCATGCTTACAGGTATTGGCCTTGCACTTTTAGCAAAGGATGAAGTAGAGGGTTTAGCCAAAGAACTTGTTGATAAAGGCAAAATGTCCGAAAAAGACGGGAAAAAGTTTTTAGATGATCTTTCTAAACGATATGATGAAGTTCAAGATAAACTGGAAAACAGGGTGGAAAAGACCGTAAAAGAATTTCTAAAAAAAGCAGACATCGTAACTGCTGATGAATTAAAGGCGCTAAAAAAGGAGATAAGAGAGCTTAAAAAAGCTATTAGCACGGATTAAAAAAATAACATGAACCAATTTCAAAAGTCTCAAACTGATAATTTATAATCTAAAACCGACGTAATAATTTAGCTTTTTAAAACGAATTCAAGCTTACGGATTTATTTTGAACCGCAGAATATCGAACAAGAAATTATGAATGTCGAAGTAAGGTATTCTATCATTTTTACTACTATAAAAGATAAAGCGTAGCGATTCCACAATTCATCATTCGAAATTCCTTGTTCGATATTCGATATTCAAATAATGCTTTTTTGAATTGGCAATATCTTGACGAAAACGACTAAATTTTCAAAGCGCTAAATTATTACAAACCAACAAACATTCCCTATGCTCAGTATAAAAAAAATAGGTGTTATAGGGCGTACTTATCGCCATCTTAATCGCTATCGCCAGATACTGACCGTTCTTTTCAGATACGGTTACGGTGATCTGATAGACCGACTGAAAATTGATCAGTACATTGAGATCGGTCTTCAAATGATCTCCAGAAAACGTCGCGATCGGGTTGAAAAGCTGACTCGGGCAGAAAGAATCAGGATGGCTCTTGAAGAACTCGGGCCAACCTATGTTAAACTGGGCCAGATACTCTCCACCCGCCCCGATCTGGTGCCGGTTGATTTTATTTCCGAATTTGCCAAACTTCAAGATAAAGTTCCTCCATTTCCATTCAATGAAGCAAAACAGATTGTTCAGTCCGAACTTAATTCTACGCTGGAAGAGGTTTTTGACTCTTTTGATGAAAAACCTTTTGCCTCTGCTTCCATAGGACAGGTGTACAGAGCCAGACTGCAAGATGGCGAAGAAGTTGCAGTCAAGGTTCAACGCCCCGGAATAACAAAGGTGATAGAAGTCGATCTTGAAATAATGCTCCATCTTGCAACACTTATGGAACGTCATATAGAAGAAACGGTTTTGCAACGTCCAGTTAAAATTGTAGAGGAATTTGCCAGAACCATTGAAAAAGAGATCGATTACACCATTGAAGCGACCAGCATGCAACGTGTAGCAATGCAGTTTTTAGACGATCCAAACATCTATATTCCAAAAGTTTTTCGTGATAAATCAACAGAACGTATCTTAACTGCCGAATTTATTGACGGCATCAAGGTGTCTGAAATTGAACGGATAGAAGATGCCGGTCTCGACAGAAATATTATTACGGTTCGGGGAACTGAATTATCCTTAAAGCAGGTTTTTAATTATGGATTTTTTCATGCGGATCCACACCCGGGTAATATTTTTGTCCTACCGAAAAATGTAATATGTTTGATAGACTTTGGGATGATGGGCAGTGTTGATACCTTTACAAAAGAAAAATTTGTTGATCTGCTCGACAGTATAGTAAGAAAGGACGAATCGAAAGCAGCACAGACTATCCTTAAACTGACCACATGGGATGAAGCGCCGGATGTTCGTTTATTTGAAAAAGATGTTTCAGAGTTTATGATGCAGCATCTATACAAGCCTTTAAAGGATATTAAAATCGGTAAACTGCTTCAGAATATGGTAGATTTGGCTTCTAGAAACAGGTTGACGATTTTGCCTGATCTTTTCCTTATGATGAAGGCTCTCACCACCGTCGAAGGCGTGGCTCTCATGCT
>JASJGP010000528.1:0-4134 GCA_033791485.1 Desulfobacterales bacterium
CTTGACCCCAAAATGGTTCCGGATAATCTTCAAAATATACCTTTTTGGGCGTTGTGCCAAAATACCCACATTGGCTTAAAAGCTCATCAAGGGTATACTCTGTCCAAATTTATCGAAAATCTGTTTGAGCTTGCCACGTAAAAAGGATACAATCAAAGCCCTTCTTTAACCCGAAAGATTTTTTGCAACACAACCCTAGTCAATGGTTCGGACAAATTTAGGCGCTAATAACGCCGTAGTTCAAGAGTTCTTCATATTGAGGCATATTTTTTATCAAGATAGGGTTCAAATCTAAGTTGGAAATAAATCGATCCAGCAGGTGTTCATTGAAATAACGGGCTTTCCAAGATGCAATCGAACATACTTTGGAGTTGGAATTTTCACATGTTTCCCGGTCTTGTTTTTTCAATAAATTGAGCGTGGTTAAAGACGCATTGAAATGAAAATTCAAGGCCTCTTTATTTCTAGCCTGACAATCGGTGAGACCGGTGAATTGTTTTGCATCCCGAAAAATAAATTCAATTTGAAAACGAGATCGATACATATTAAAAATATCTTGCGCCTTTAAATTTAAATCGGTTGAAAAAAACAAGGCATAACGACTCTTACTGGGTTTTCTTTGATCCAAAAGATAAACGACTCTTATGTTGCGTTTGAAACGGGGTGAATTGAGATCAGCAGTGTACAGATAAACTCCCGGTTCAATTTCACTGACGAATTGCCATCGGGAAAGGTCATCATATTTGACTTTGCCGTCATATTTTTTCTTGGCCCCCTTTCTTTTCTTGTGGGGTCCCTTGTAGAAATAACGAAGGTTTGCATCGTCTCTCAGGCGGCCGATTTGATGAAAGCCCAGTCCGACAAGCCCATCGATAAAGCGGGTTTTGCTGTAAAATCCATCAGCGGCAATATGAATGATATGATGGGCACGCAGGTAATTCTGGTTGCGTTGAATCTGCTGCAGGTAAAAATCAATTCGATTTTCCTCTTTTTTGCCAATTTCACTGCCGGAGGGTGTCTGCTCAACAGAAAGATTGTAGGCAGTATTATAGTCCAGATCAACAATTGCAATGGATGAGATTTCCTGTCCTTTTTTGGCTCGGCCAGCAACCCCGCTCCAAAAATAATCGATCCCATAACTGTGTTTACCACTTTTGGGTACATACGAAGCGTCAATCGCTGCCATCTTCCTGTTTTCTTCAGGGATGGTTTCCAAAATCAATCGGTGATTCAAATCGGTAAAATCGAATGACTTTTTGAAATTCCTTGAAAAACTTTTTTCATGGAGAACGCTGTAACGACTCATGTTGCGGTAGTTCATACGGCCCCGGAGGATCATGATCGTTGAAAACAAGATCAACAAGAAGTTCAGTTGCGGTTTAGAGATGGACATTTGAGATAAAATACGCTTTATTGTATCCATAGGGTTCTCCTTATTGATATGAAAATTTTACTTCGCAATAAAACTTTCTCAATTTTGGAGAACTCTTGTCCATCTTTTTTTACAAAACTACGCTAAAAACTGTCCGAACTATTGCCTAGTATGAACTATAAATATGGAGGTACGAATGAAAAGAATTTTATTGGGACTGGCAATTTTAATACTCAGCACCCTGATGACAAATGGTGTCCAGGCCCAGGGTCCCAAAATGGTTGTTGGACTTGGCGCTGCTGTAGCACCGGATTATGAGGGATCAGACGATGGTGAAGGGGTCCCGCTTATTTTATTTAACGCTGAATGGGATAATCATATGTCTGTTTCGATTATGGGTACTTCGGCGCGAGTCAATCTGCTGCCTCATCCTTTCTTCCGGGCAGGATTGGCAATGGAATATATCAAAAAAAGAGATGACGTAGACAATGATGCTGTGGATGCGTTACCAGATGTAGACACCTCATTCATGGCCGGTGGTTTTTTTGGCTTTGATTATCAGGGCTGGAATGGTTCAATTGAACTTATGACTGATGTTGCAGACGGTAATGATGGCTCTATTGCCCGGCTTAAAGGTGGATACGAGATGCAAATTAATAAGGCAATGAAGCTTAATCTCGGTATCTTCACCACCTGGGCGGATGATGATTACATGGAATCTTATTTCTCTGTCTCCGAAGCCGGTTCCATCGTCAGCGGGCTTGATACGTATAATGCTGATTCCGGGTTAAAAGATGTCGGATTGAATGTATCAGTTCATTATACCCCGTGGCAGCATTGGGGCATAATGGGTGTGCTGGTTTATAAAAGACTTTTGAATGATGCAGAAGACAGCCCTGTAGTAGACAAAGAAGGGAATGAGAATCAGGCAACATTCGGTATAATGGCCACATACCGATTCTGAATTATCTGACTTGATTTCTGTCAAGTTTTTTGGGGTGGAATAAGTTCAATTGGATTTATCCCACCCCTTTCTGGTTTATAGGCTGCAAATATATAAATTGCGATAGGTGATATTGTTCAGGATTACAAAAATAGAGGACATCTATGATAAGTTTTGTCAAGGGGAAAATGTAGATTTCCCTTCACTTATTGAAGACTATCTCCAAAAGCGTTTAATGGCTCTCATTGTTTTATCTTCAGATCTTTTTAATCTATTTCATTTAAGTGTCAAAAAGATAAAGATCTTTTGACCAGACATCTATTTGCGGTATCAGGCTTGGGGAGCCGTCACCGAAGATTAAGTTTGGGTAAACCCGCTGACCTCGAAACACCTTAAATGATGTATCACGGCTGTGGCCGATCACATAGTCCCCCGAAAAGCAAGGACCAGCGGGAAGATCTATAATAAATACAATGTTATGAATGTATCAATGTGGCCGTATCAGGCAGCCTGCGACGGAGTTGTCATCTCAAAATCCTTTTGAGATTTTTCAACAGCCAGCATATAGGCTACAAGTTTCCTTGCTACAGCAAGGGTTGCTCTATTCTTGTTTCCTTTTTTCAATTCCCTTTCATGTATTTCAGCCAATTGAGGGTTCCAATGTGGCGCGAGCTTTGCCGCTTCCACCAGAACAGTTTGTAAATGTTTATTTCGTTTTTTGGAGATTGGGCCGCGGCTTGCTTTACCTGCAGACTCTCTTTGAGCTGCGCAAAGGCCGCAATAGCTCACTGCTCGGCTTACTGAGCTGAATCTTTCTACCTCACCTATTTCCAACACCCAGGTTAATGCGGTCACCTCACCAACGCCCTTTATGGTTTGTAGTCGGGTTACCCTCTCGCGAATCAGGGGATCTTCTTTCAGTTCCCGTATAAGTTTTTTTTGAATATTAGTAAAAAATTCCAAATTTGATCTGCTCAGTTTCAACATGTCTGTGACTGATTCAGGAACATGCTCAATATTTTCCAACAATTCCCAGAAATAGCGCTTACTATGTAATTTCTTTTTGTTATATTCAGCACCGACCTCCATTAACAGACCAGAGATTTTATTTTTAGTTTGAGTTGATGTTCTGACTATGTGCTTTCGGTATCTTAATATTCGCCTTAATTCCCTAAACTCACTCGGAGCCATATAACATTCCGGTAACAGGTCAACTCTGAGAAGGTCACATATTTTTTGAGCATCGGATAGGTCATTTTTCTTTTTAGCTGCAGTAATTGCTTTGAGCATTTCAGGATGAGCCACTTTGATTTCATCGGCATAGGGCTTTATGAAGTCATAAATCCAACCAGTAAACATTGTTGCTTCCATTGCAACCATCCAGGGTTTGGGGAGTTGTTTCATCCACTCTTCCAATGCTGACCTGGTTGCCGGTATCACTCCATTTCCATGAAGTGTGCCATTGTCTGTTTTAATACAATAAGCGATAATTTTTTTGTGGATATCCAAACCAATGTAATGCATACTCATGATGACCTCCTTGTGGTAATTGATTCTGGATGGCTCATGTCATTCCAGCCGCTATCTAAAGCTATCATGCCGCTTGGAGGTCTTTTTTGTAAAGAGAATCATTCGATTTAAAATCCATTTCCCCTATGATACGATATCATTGCCAGCGCGGAGGATAGGGCTATGCTGGGAAGCAACCCGAGCGCCGTAGCTGGTGACGGGAACATGGGGGGTGGTATGTAGTGAACTACGTACTGCCCTCTCCCATGTTTCTGTCCTTAATGCGTTAAATCCCGGGGGTTTGGGGGCT
>JASJGP010000529.1:0-3102 GCA_033791485.1 Desulfobacterales bacterium
GATTGACCTATATTTTTATCTCCCATGATTTGTCTGTTGTTCGGCATATTTCAGACAAGATAGCCGTGATGTATCTGGGGAAAATCGTGGAAATCGGCGGAGCACAAACCATATATAACCACCCCTGTCATCCCTATACAAAAGCCTTGTTGTCTGCTATCCCGTTTCCTGACCCAACATCAGGTAAAGAACGGATACTTTTAAAAGGTGAGGTGCCTTCGGTTGAAAATCCACCCCCCGGATGTCGTTTCAACACCCGGTGCAGCTATGTACAAGAAATTTGTAAGAGAACAGAACCCCCGCTTTTTGCCAATGAAACCGATCCCTCCCATTTGACGGCCTGCCACTTTTTTTCATGAAAAATTGCCAACCAAATTGACTTGCGAAAAAATGTCTGGAGTGCTAAAGTTCCTCCCTTATTGGAAACGTGGTTTTTTAACATGGATTAAAGGGGAAGGCTTGCATGCCGGGTCTGTATCGAATTCGAATTTTTATTTTTTTTCTGTGGGGGCTGCTTTTATTCGGAACTTTCGGCTGCACGGAACCGCCCGATACTTTTGCACCTGATTATCTGATAAAGACAGGATCAATTACGCTTCTTCCAGTGGAATTTGCCGAAGAACTTGATCTGAAACTTTCGGCCTATCCCTATGATTATAACAAAAATCCAATGGAATACAATCGACTGATATTTGATCTTGTTTCTATTTTGTCCGAGGAAAGCGTCCTGCTTGCTGCTGCCCATGACAGCAAGATTCTGGTCAGTGATTCGGAACTGGCTGCCAAAGAATCTTTTTACCGGGAAGACTACCCCGAAGACAGTTTTGAACAAATGCTGCTGGAAAATGCCATCTCATACCCCTATTGGAAAAAGAAAATTAAAGACAATCTGGTTATCGACAAATTTATCCAACAGGAACTCAAAGAAAAAGTTGAAATTTTATCCGAAGATGTTGTCTCCTTTTACAACCGGCACCGACTCCAGGAAGCTGTTTCAGATGAAAAGAAACTGCTATCCCATCTTCGAAATGAAAAAAGCCAGGAATTTTATAACGAATGGATCATGGGGTTGAAAAAACAATATCCGGTGGATATTAACAAGAAGGCCCTGGCCCGGTTTTTAATGAAGATGGAAAATAATAAAGGACAGATAAATGATTAAAAAAATAAAAATAGGGTTACTGTTGACACTGGCCATCGGGATTTGCGCAATTGCTTCTGCTGAAGTTGTGGACCGCATTGTGGCGGTTGTCAACAATGAGATCATCACCCTCAGTGACCTCAACAAGGCAATCCTCCCTTATAAAAGCAATATAGAAGCCTCCCAAAACTCCAGTGAGAAAAAACAGGAATTGATCCAAACCCTTGAAAGAGATGTACTTCAACAATTGATTGACAGATCTCTTACCTCCCAGGAAGCCGCCAAATATCATATTGAGGTATCAAAGGAAGATATTGATTCTGCCATTCATAATTTTATGACAGCCAATAAAATGGACCCGGAAGAACTTGAGGCCGCCCTGGCGGCTGACGGGCTCACTTTGAAGGATTATCAGTCAAAAATGAAGAAAGAGATTCTTCAATCCAGGCTGATCAGCAGGGCGGTCCGGTCCCAGGTCATTATTACGGACGCTGACGTTAAAGCATATTATGATTCCCACGTGGATGCCTTTACCGGGGTTAAAAAATATCATTTGCGAAATATCCTCATGGACGCTGAAGCCGATCTTGCAGAAATTGAACCCAAGATAGGCAACCTGGTCTCTTTTGAACAATTGGCAAAGGAACATTCCATTGCCAGCAACGCAGCAGACGGCGGTGATCTGGGGGTCTTTGATATTAATAATTTTAGCGAAAAGATCAAACTCAGTTTGCAGGCCCTGGGAAAAGGGGATCATACCCCTGTTCTTTATGTGGGCCAGGGATATCAGATTCTCTTTGTGGAGGATATTCTTATGGAAGGAAATAAAACCCTTGACCAGGCCCGGGATCAAATCGAGAATATTTTATACAAAGAGCAGGCGGAAAAGCGGTTTAAAGAATGGATTGAGTCTTTAAAGACACATGCCCATATCAAAAATATGCTGTGATACATGACCAGGATTCACCTATCAAGGGAAAACAATGCGAAATGAACAGATACTGATTTTGACGGTCAGCATAAAAAGGTTGTTGCGCCGCGGGGCAACCAAGCAATTGATAAATATTATCAACAAGACCCATATGGCGGACCTTTCCATTGTTTTTGATGAGCTTTCAAACCTTAATCGACAAAAATTATTCCAGCTCATCAAGGACCCGGAACAAATTGGTATCCTTTTTTCAAAGTTAGACGAGCCCATTTTCCTTGAGTTTGTTAAAAATATCGAAATAGAAAAATTGGTAGTGATTTTTAATCACATGCCGTCCGATGATGCCGCAGAGCTCTTGGGTCTTTTAGATGAAGAATTATCGGATCAGATTCTTGCCAAGATGCAAAAAGAAGAGTCTGACAATGTTGAGCAATTGATGAGTTATGGAGAGGATACGGCAGGCTCCATAATGGTCACCGATTTTATCGCCCTGGAAGAAGATGTCACTGCCAAGCAGGTCATTGAATCATTGCAGAATCAATATCTGGATGTTGAAATGCCCTTTTACATTTATGTGGTTGACAGCTATGGCAAGCTTGTGGGGGTCAGTTCCTTGAGGCAGCTTGTGGTGGTTCATCCGGAAAAGCCTTTAAAAGAATTCATGGCCACCGACCTTGTTTCTGCAAAAACCTATACCCACCGGGAAGAAGTTGCCCGGCTGGTCTCCCGCTATGATTACCTGGCCGTACCCGTGGTGGATGATGACAATCGAATCGTTGGGATTGTGACGGTGGATGATGTCATTGACATTCTCCATGAAGCTGCCACTGAAGATATGTTGAAAATGGCAGGCGTCGGCGATGAATACGTGGAAACCCAGACCGTTATAAAGGGTACCAGAATCCGGCTTCCCTGGTTGTTTGCCAGCTGTCTTGGTGGGGTGGCGGCTTTCTTTATCATTGGCGGGTTTGAAGATTCTCTGGTGAAATTTGCCGGGCTTGCCGCCTTTATTCCTGTTATCATGGGCATG
>JASJGP010000530.1:0-5671 GCA_033791485.1 Desulfobacterales bacterium
TAGCGATTAATTTTGTGTTACCGGTGGTGCCAAGTGCCTTGACAACAGCCTGTCGGTCGAGTTTTACAGCCAATTTCCGGCTTCTCCAGTGCATTTTCTGTTTATACTTGCTTGCATAAAAACGATGCGTATAGGTAGAATGAGCTTTAATTGCCTCGTTATTTATGAGGAAGTACACACTGTCCGGATTGATCTGTCCGGCATAGTAACCGTCCGGCAACTGAATGGTTGCTTTTATCCATTTGCCCTTGCTTTTCAAATTAAGGGTGCGGGGCGAAAAATAGACTTTTACCGGCAGGGCTTCCACCCGAACCTCAGCCCGAACAGAGGCGCTGACGCCCTGATCGTCGGTGACCGTCAGGGTTACATAATAAGTGCCGGAATCAAAATAGACATAGGATGATTGAGTCCCCCCTGAATTGCCATCGGTGCCGGATTTAGCCAGCGGATTGATGCCAGAGGGAGAAACAACCCCGTCGCCATAGTCCCACTCATAGCTGACAATGGTGCCGTCTTCATCGGAGGATGCCGAGGCATCCCATTCAACTGTCTCACCAACGGTAACGGTAATAATTTCCGGGGTCAATTGGGCCACCGGCGCTTTGTTTGATAGATAGGGAAGTGCAGTTACCGCCTTGCGCTCCATCAAACCTGAGCGGGTGTAAATATCTGTATCTTGATAGGTAAAATCACCTTCACCGTCGCCAATTAAAACAGCCAGACTTCCAGGATCATCACCGAAATTGCCGACAATAATGTCCTGAATGCCGTCGCCGTTGAAGTCACCGTTATCCAGCGGCGAAAGCTTCATCGGCAAATTAAGGCTGGCATGCAGGGTAAACGATCCCTCACCGTTCCCCCTGTAGATGTCCAAAGAATCATAATAGGAGACCGCCAGATCGGCATTGCCGTTATCATCTTTGATAAAATCAGCCGCGGCAATCCCGTAAGCCTTGTTTGCGCCAGGAGGCCGGGGGACTTGATGGGTTTTGAATGAATTGACCCCGTCGCCGATACTCACGAGAAAAGGCCCATCAGAGTTGGGCGCGACGATGAAGTCGGTAATTTGGTCGTTGTTGAAATCAGCGGCATCAATACCGATGGCAGGAGATGTACCCGTGTTTTTCAGTATAAAGGGTTCAAATTCAAAGCTATCCTTTTCACCCCTGCCCAGGAACAATTCGCAATTGGCACTGAAAAGGAAAGACAACACAAAATCGAGTTTACCGTCACCATTAAAATCGGCAACCGTCATGTCGGCCGGGTAGATGCCTTCAAAGAAGGAGGCCACCCGAACAGGAAAGCCAAACTGACCGGGACCGGTCTTTGGGAAAATATAAACATGGCCGTTAGACATTCTTCCAACGGCCATAATGTAATCCAGATCGCCGTCACCGTCGAAATCGCCAATTCCGTTCCCATAGGTGTACCCGCTGCGGTTGAGGCCGCTTTCAGACATGAGTTGCAAATCCTCTGGTCCGGAAAGTGATCCATCCGGATTAAGGGCCATGTGAGCGGCGTCGCCGTTCCAAGAGGCGGAGGCCACATATGCTTCACTGCCACCTGCTGGCGTTGTAGCAACGGCGATAGTCAGCAAAAAAACGATCACTCCCCAATATTTTGAATGCATGTCTTTCCCTCCTTTTCATAAACCTCCGTCCCCGGACGCTTCTCTCCCTGAAAATATAGGAAGCATTCCGGGGAAACTGTTCAGGGCAACTTCAGCAGGAGACACACCCCCCAAATTCCGGCACCTGATCTGTTTGCCCTGCTTATCAATTCATCTCGCGCGGCGCGCGAGATGTAGTTAACTTTAAAACTATCCGGTTCTTTTCGGTAAAAGACCAACAGGTCATCATACAGGTTACAATATTCATGCCAAATCAGGACACGATGCTGGTTTGCAAAATTTTCATAATTATTTATTAGAGTTATATGTTGGCTGCTTCATAAATAACGAAATCCAGGGACTCGTTTTGCCAATTTTTGTCAGCTATTTTTACAAATTTGGGTAGAATCAGATGATATTGCTGGTTGCGGATATTGGCGCGATAAAAATGTTGTTATCGTGGGGATGGGCGCCTTTGCTATTGAAAACGCACGGACCGCGCTGGTGTGTGCCAATAATAAAATAGGCTCGGATATAGGCGCGCGGAATTGATATAGTTGGTCTAAAGTTTTTATTATAAAAACCGATAGATCAATTATCTACAGGATTTGTGAGATATGGAAAGGAATAATAGAAAAATATTGATCGTTGATGACGAAGCCCCTATCCGAGATATGCTCCAAAGGGCTTTGAACAGGGTCGGTTATGAGGTGAGTACGGCAACCTGCGCTGAAGAAGCCCTTGAAATATTAGCAAAAGACCATTTTCCCGTCATTTTTATAGATTTATGGCTGGGAACAATGGACGGATTCGAATTGTGTGAACTAATAAGAACAGACAACCACGATGCAATCATTTATGCATTGTCTGGATATGCTGGCCTCTTTGATCCGAGTGATTTTAAAGAAGCTGGTTTTGATGGATATGATTCAAAACCCATTAATATCCAAAATCTATTTAAAATCGTAAAGGATTCATTTGAACGCATAGGCCAATTGGCAAAGAGTTCAACCGCTAATGCCATCAAACGAATATTAATAATTGATGATGACGATCAATTTAGAAAAATGCTTCGCTCCATGTTGGAGAATGAAGGTTATACGGTATTGGAAGCATCAAGTGGCGAGGAAGGATACAGGCTTTATTCTGAGCAAGTTGTTGATTTGGTTATAACTGACATTGTTATGGGTGGTATAAACGGCATTGAAACTGCTCTGGAGATAAAGGAAGAATATCCTGATGCAAGGTTTATCGTAATTTCCGGTGGTAATTGGTACGGGGCTGAAGCGGAATTTGAGATGGCTAATGTACTTGATGCACTTACTTTAAAAAAGCCGTTTGAACGAAAAGCTTTCCTACAAGCCATTAAACAACTACAAAATTAGATCGTAAAAATTATCACGCAATCCACAAAGTCGCTATGCTCATTAATTTTGAACGTTATCTGTGGCATACCTCCACAGCAACAATCCTGCAGTTTCATAGTGCACCAACCTGTCTTGTTGTTCTTTCTACAAAATAATTATTTTGCCTGTAATTTCAATGGGTAGACCTTGCTGGGTAATCAAGATTTAAGTATTTTTCTAATAATACCGATAATTAGTGTGTGGATAATTCAATCAAAAAGAAATGTAAGAGGTACTCCCAATGATGATACCCTGCGTATCTTGCGATTCTATGTTCCGGTTAGACAACAATTTAGTGAAATCAGTTGGGTCAAAAGTAAGGTGTTCCAAATGTTATGAAATTTTCATGGTCTACCCACCAGAACATGGTACGGCATCTTGTACAAAAAACAGTTCATCAAATGGTGAAGTGGCGGTTGTTATTCCCCATGTTTTGCCTTCCCTTTTAGATGACCTGTTCCGGTGCCAAATAAATCCGAATATTGAAGCAGCTGCTGCGGGGACAAACATGAATGAGGAATCAGATAATAATTCAGTTGAACCAATTGAAGATTTTGAGGAAGTGGAGGAAGAGAAAGATATTGAGTACGCAGAACTACCGAGTCTCTCTGAAATAGAAGAAGTGGTTGATTCGATTTTGGATGAAAAAGATTATTTAAAGAACATTTCTCCTTATATGCAATCCAAGTGTACCCTCCAACAAGATTTCAATATTAGCGGAGTTTGAATGTGCAAAATAGAGTACCTTTCTGAAGGCATTTGAGCATATCACCTGAAGAATCTCATTTATGCGGTAGTCTGCTCAGCTGGTCAATTCTGCATAGATGTTCACAGTACCTGTACTTTTAAGATGACAATTTTTTTATAGATATATCGTAGATATCTGCAATTTAGGCTCATCTGCACTAAGTCGGAGCTGTAGCTTTAAAGTGTTCTTTTTTTCAGAGAAATAGCATCATATTCAACTCATGAATTACATATGTGGGGCACAGAAATATACAATTTTTAATGAAATCTAAGCTAAGTGTCTTATTTTCATCTGCGTCACAGGCTAATTTTACTTCGTCTTTCTTGAAATCTCAAGTTTGCCAAAATCTATCCCGATGTTAACGCCCCTGCCGGTACCTGTCATGGCCAGTGAAATATCGCCCTTGGTGTAAACGGAGGCCTGGGCTGACTTGACAGCTCCTGCATGAGCCTCAGCTGCTACGTATCCACCGAAGATCTCATCTATGTTTTGGACCTCGGAGAATGTGCCCTTTCCGTTCAAAATTTCCATTTTGCCGAAGCTGAGACCACCCCCGGTGATATTTATTTTGACATTAGCGTGCTGGCCATTGCTGCAAGTGACCCTGCCATTGCCCTCAGCTGTTTTATAGAAGACGGACCATCCCTTGAGGCTGAAATCCATATGGCACTTGGTTGAAGTATTGGTCTTATCCGCGGCGAAAACAGCAGCTGTGACAAAGAGTTGCATTATTATCACACTGGTTATGACAATATTTTTCATTGGGTCTCCTAAGTATCAATAATTAACTTTACCGTTCCGGATTTTCACTATTTCAATTTTTTAACGCCTTCGTTATTTTTTTAGATAATACATTTATGCTGAAAGGTTTTTGAATAAAACCAATACATCCCTGTTCGAACATTGCTCTAATCTGCTGGTCTTCAGTATATCCGCTGGCGATAAGAATTTTGACATCTGATTTGATTTGTTTCAATTGGTCAAATGCTCTGCCCCCATTATGTGGCATTCGCATGTCCAAGATGACAAGATCCACTGTATTTTTATTACTTTCAAAAACTTCAACCGCTTCCTGCCCATCGCGTGCTTGTAACACTGAGTAGCCTAATTTTTGAAGAATCTTAACACCAACATTCAAACATAGTTCATCATCATCAGCAAATAGAATAACAGGCTGTGGATTAGAATTTTCTTTGTTGTTGCTTTGCATGATTAGAAAATGCCTCCTTGAATTGATGCTTGGGAGTTTACTACTATTAATATCGGTATTTTACGGGTATAACTTAAATGAAATGTTGAATAATCGTGGTTTGAATCTTTGCAGGAATTATTTCATGATAAAAAAAGGTTGGTGGAGAACCGATTAAATGCTGCGAAAACAGGCAAGACTTTTTCATGACAGCTTCAAGTCATCGTGGATTAGGTATCAAAAAACATGGGCTTGGAGGGGGTTGGAGAAGAAAAAAGGATTGAACAATTGTCGGATCTTGTTTCACAGAAGCAGTAAAGAATGTTACTTTCTTTTATCCATCATAAGCCAAGAATAGCTGTGTCGGGGTTATCGATTGAAACATACTGTCAATCAGCCTTCGAACTGATCAATTCTTAATTATTAAAAGTATAATCGAACCTCATATCTGATCCCTCACTGATTTTTCCTTCATTCTCACCTGAAAAACCGAATGAAAAACACAATATGTCGTATAGTATTATATTTGACAACCACATTATGTTGTATTAATTATAGACTATCCATTTAGTTTTTTAATGATAATGATCTATTTCCTCACGAAACTTTTGTCTGATTAGCGACGCATTTTAAAAATAAAATTTCAATAAGTTTCAATTAAAAGCAATCTAAATTTCGAAGAAATTACAAAATGCCCAATATAGTACCGCATTCTGGAT
>JASJGP010000531.1:0-2549 GCA_033791485.1 Desulfobacterales bacterium
CCACCGTGTTGGTATATTCCAGTCTGTTGCTGGATAAGCGTTTATAATATTCCTTAACTGAGCAGGCATTGCCATGGGCCGTAAAATTGTCTCCGTTGAGCAATTCTTCCACATCGGCTTTGGTGATTTGGGTGGTGACATCCTGAAAATTGATCAATATGGTCAGTCCCTTTACCTTGGATTCCCGGCTCAACTGGGTCCCGGGCAAGAGCCCATTGTTTCGTCCCAGGGTTGCGGATACGCCTGGGGGGGGTGACTTTTGTGGGCGCATCAGTTTATATCGTTCATCAAATTTTTGGTTCCGTACCCGTTTGTCTTCCTGGAGATGGCGAACAAGTCCTCTTGGCACGGGTTTATACATGGGGGCGCCGCTTGAAATTAAATTGCCTTTTGCCGGCAAGGCAAAGCAGTATTGTTCTTTATTGGTGTCATACAATACCGTATACCCATCCATTGTTTCGTAACGGGCATAAAACTCATCTCCATAAACTCTGAGCTGGACATCCTTCCCGTTTTTCTGGGGAAAGGTTCTTATCTTACCTAAAATCAAACACATGGTGAACCTCCTTTTACTAAATCATTTTTTTTAATTCCAGGCAGATACTTTAAACCGGATCGCGGCTGTCAAATTTACCGGCCGGTTTTGATTCAATTGGATCACTGCCGTGGACAGGTTGTTTTTATCTATGTTGAATTCCAGGGGTTTTGTTGCTTTGAAATTGTTAGATCCCCACCCATACCTCACCTTGAAAGGGTCCTCCCCTCCCTTGGAGACTTCAATGATCAATCTGTCATCAAAAACAGCCTGACCTTCATAATGCCTATCAGGCAGGAATTTATTATCCTGGTGATAAAGGGGGAGAATCCTGAAATGGATCGAAAATCCTAGGGATTGCCTTTTTTTATTAAGCCTGGCACTTTTCAGCAGGAAACTTGTGAACAAATGGGTTGGTTCATTTCCAAGGGTATCTGAGGATCTGAAAGAGGAGGAAAAGGTGTCTTTTGTCCTCTTGTTGACAGGAATGGGAAGTCCGCGTATGGAAACACAGTTTTCAATGTCATAGGTTGCTGACATATTTTTCTTCTTTTCGGGCATTTCGATCTTTAACGTCTCAAGGTTGACTTTGACCTGGGTGTCGCCAAACAAAAACCTTTCAAGGTTCCGGTAACCGCTTTCAGAATTGACGATTCCATACGCACCTGAATGGCTCCGGAAGGTATATGCTCTGGCGGATTCCTTGACATGGGCATTTTCAATCTGGACAAGTCCGTCGCTTTTGGGCCCCACCACTCGTCTGGAAATTCCGTAATCCTGGGAATTCGTACCCACCAGACAGAATACCCGATTTGTCGGAAACCGATTGTTCAACGAATGCAGGGGCATGTTTTTTCCCAGGGACAGGATTTCTCGCATTCGTTTTTCGCCGAAATTATCTGCATTGTTGATGGCCAAAAAATCCCTGAGTCCTTCAAGCCACCCAAATCCTTTTTTAAATTCTATGCCGCCATGGGGAGTGGCATAGGTGAATAATTTGTCCACTCCTTTTTTTTTCCAGTCCTTGGGCGGTTTTCCTTCAAGATCCGGAATGTTGTCGTTCTGAAGATAACAGCGGCAAACAAGACCCCCCATGGAATGGGCCACCAGATAAACCCTGAAGTCCTTGTTGCTGTCCTGCCCGGTTGCTGACCTGACATGGAGAATAAATTGCCTGAGTTTTTCAGCATGGAATTCGATTTCTTTGCGTTCTCCTGTTCCCAAATCTTTGGAGACCACATCATAGTACCTGAAAATCCAGATTGATTTTGGACTGACAGGGCCCTGGGGCAGAATCTGACCGTCATGGAAAGCGTCCTGGTATAGATGATCCTTCATGAGCCTTATCAACGGTGACTCAAATACATAGGGCTCTATCTTGCCTGCAGAGGTTTGCCTGTATTTGGTTGACCCCAGATTAAATCCCATATAAGGGGTGGAAACGGTATTTTCAACAGCATCCTGTGTGCCGGCATATCCCCGGACATAAATGATTGGATAATAGGGTGGCTTGATCATGGGCAATCTCCTTTTTAGTTAGCAACGTTATTTCACAATAACCGGTATTGCTGGAATAGGGTTTGGCCTGGGCCAATAGACTAAAAAAATGACAAAAAATAATTTTCATATGAAGAGGGAGAGATCAAGACGTCTGGTGGGCAATGTTTCTCTTTTTTGAGAAATCGTAATTCAGGAGAATAAATATCAACCGATAGGGTCTTTATATAGCGGGTGAAAAAAAAATCAATCAGGGAAACCCTGATTTTATGATAATATTCAGGTTAAACTATAAAAGAGCCTGCCCCTAAAAGGGGACAGGCTCTTTTAAGATGGGTCAGTACATGAGATTTGGCAAAAACAAGATGATGGAAGGAAATATGATCAGGATAATAACCCCAACGATGACGGCAAGGAGAAAGGGAAAAATGCCCTTGAAGATTTTTTCCAGGGGGATTTCTTCTTTTAGAACATTTTTGGCCACTCCGTAGACCACATAGACATTGATGCCCACAGG
>JASJGP010000532.1:0-3297 GCA_033791485.1 Desulfobacterales bacterium
TTGGTGGTGCGTCTGGTTACAATGCTAAGATAAACAGTTGAAAATGAAGCGCAAGAAGGCTCCTTTTTGTTTGACACGAACCAATTTGTTCATATTACCGGCAGGCGGGGGCTAACAGGATATTTTTTTTAAGGAGAGGCCGAAATGATCGAATGGAACGGTCGGAAATATCACTGCCCGGTGGAAGTGGCTATGGATGTAATCAGCGGCAAGTGAAAATGTCTTAGGCTGTATCATCTTCAAGAATTCTCATACCAATAAAACTAACGACAACTGCTGTTTATAGCAAGTTCCATCCAATGTGGAAATTCCTGATATCCAGCAAATATTGTTATCGGCAGATAAATAAGCGATCCCATACTGAGCACTACGACCATTAGTCCACAGTGACAGGCTAGTTTTTCAAAATGGCAGAATACGGCTATTAGTGCTTGATTTTATACAATGTAAAAATTTAAGATTGGATGATGTAGTCTGCAATAAATTGGCGATCTTTTAAAACTGTGGGAACAGGCACGAATGTTACACTTTTAGACAAGCCAAAATTCATTATATTAGCCGATGCATTATACAGTCATGCTTCCCGGCAATTAGAATGCACTGATGATGCCTGAGCTGACCAAAAATTAAATACCAATTGATTCCATTGTGTGTTTCATGTACCCAAAAACTATCCGAAATATTCACGGTTTATCTGATAGTTGTTGGTTTCTCAATAAATCACATGTCCAGTGAGATTTGATTTTTGGCAAGTTGTAGTTTTTTAAATTTACTGATTTTAACAACCAATATGTAACTAAGAGCCCAGTTGTTTCGTTAATTGAAGGAAGCTAATGCTATGGATACCAAAGACTATATATTGCCAAGTTTTTTGCATCATAAAAATTTTCCACTTGCAACTTATCCCTGCGGGAAACTGCCAGGTGGGGTTTGCAATATTAGCGAAGTATTCTGAATTGGCTCTCTATAAAAGTATATCGAGTTTGTATTCTGAGTTTTATGCATTAGCTTGATTTAAGTGTTTTCTTATTAGATAAAATCAAAAGGTTTCGCAACGACATTTGCAACAGAGGAGGTATCAATATGAGCTTAAAAGATAAACTCGATAAACTAAAAGAAAGCTTTAAAACCAAAGCACCCCCAGATGCCCAAGAGATCATGCATAGGGCTACGGAAGACCTGAAAAATTCTGGTATTATGGATCACGTAGTTAAAGTGGGCGATAAAGCTCCCGATTTTACCTTAAAAAATACAGAGGGTCAGGAGGTGAGCTTGAGTTCACTTTTAGGTGAAGGTCCTGTTGTGCTGACCTTTTACCGGGGCAATTGGTGACCTTACTGCAATCTGGAGCTGGAAGCTCTGGGAGAAGTAGCTGCGCAGTTTAAAGAAAAAGGTGCCGTTATGCTTGCGGTTTCTCCCCAAATGGTCACATACAATAAGGCCATGAAAAATGAAAAGAACCTGTCATTCGATATTTTGAGCGATCCGGGAAATCAAACAGCTGCAAAGTACGGCATCAAACACCAGATGCCTGACGACCTGATAAAGGTATACAGCCAATTTGGCCTGAAGGTAGACGAACACAACGGTGATGATTCCTGGACGCTGCCGATGCCCGCCCGTCTGATAATAGACCAAGATTCCATTATCCGTTATGCTGAGATCAATGCAGATTACACAGAGCGGCCAGAGCCCGAAGATACTTTGACCGCACTTAAAGAGATCACGGGATGATTCGCTTGAAATTGATTAGGACTTGCTTAATTCAGAGTGGATATTGCGACTACCGAAGCGGAAATATTTGAAGTCTACAATTTTGCATTAGCAAGTGAAATGTAACAAATCGGAAAAAATCCATTGACCGGAATGATTGTTAAGATCTCAATCCGGTCATTTATATTCGTTTCAAAATTAGAATCCAGGTCGATCTCCCATTTTTTATCCGTATTCGGTGCTTTGGTAAGAAAAAATCACAGCTGTGATTCTTGAATATAATTTTTGTGAGGTAAAATTTTGGATTTACAGACGGAATCTATAATAAATTTGGTGTGTTTTGAAACTGTGGAAGCAGGCACGAAACATAAAAAGTTAGGCAAGCCAAAATTTGTTACCTTACCTTATGCATTATGTATTCAGGATCCTCGAGCACGTAAGTTGCACCGAGTATGCCTAAGTTGACCAACTCTTGAAATACCAATTGATTCCCTGTTGTGTATCATGTATCCAGTATGAAATCACAGGTTACCTTTTTTCAAAACGATATGGTATAGTCCTGACGATGCTGCAACAAGACTTACATATTCATACCACATTCTCGACAAGTGACAACTCGGTCGTACCCGAGCAAACCGTTTCCCTCGTCGCTGCTGTTAGGCATGCTATCATCGTTGGCATCAGCGACCATTTTGAATGTCTGGTGAACGGGAGTTTTGAAGGTTACGAAAAAAAAATTCGTCAAGTCGGATTGAAAGTTGGCGTCGAGGTGGACGGACACCCTTGGGTCGATGATGCAATAAATTATGATGTCGACTATTATATTTTTCACTGCCGGGATCAGAATGCTGACTATTGTTCTATTGACAAATTGCTCACGACCGGAAAGCCTGTCATTATTGCTCATCCCAACGCTTTGCACACAAACCTGAACCAGGTGCCCTCTGAATGCTTGATTGAAATCAATAACCGGTACATCTGGCGTAGTGACTGGAAGCAGTACTATGGCCCATTCACAAATCAATTCAAGTTCGTCATCGGTTCGGACGCTCATCAGCCGAATTGGCTGTCTCAGACTATAGCGCACTACGCCGCTGCGCAGCTTGGCATAGAGGAACATCTGGTTTTCTAAAATCGCCCGAATCAAAGCTTTCATAAGTAAAGATGTCGTCCTGTTTTGACTGTTCTCGTGTGCGTTTTACGATTTCCTCAGGACCGGCCGCTTCACATGACCATTTTTGTTTTAGGAAAGAAATACGATACCGCCAGCTATTTTTTAAAGGGTGATGATATGGATCCCAAAAACAATGCAAAAGATAGAAGCAATCTTGGAGCGGACAGCGCTTCCCTTGAAGAAAATCGCCGGAATTCAACGCCCGGTCAATTTGCATTTGCTGCACACATATATGATCTTGACGGTGTAATAACGTCAACGGCAGAGTTGCATTTCGACGGATGGAAGGAAACATTTGACAAACTGATAGCATCTCTTCAGGAAAGCGATTTACTTCCCCAGGGCGCACCGCGGGCGTTTACGGAAAAGCATTATCTGGATTGCGTTGACGGCAAGCCGCGCTATGATGG
>JASJGP010000533.1:0-3000 GCA_033791485.1 Desulfobacterales bacterium
CCGTTCTGATTTTGCAGAATATGGTTATGCCAATGGGGTGCCAATGGGGGGTGATTTAACGAATGCTCCTGAAGAAAAAGCACCAACATTTTTAGTTCGTGCTGTTCGTGATGCTGATGGAGCTAATCTTGATCGTGTTCAAATCATTAAAGGCTGGTCGGATAAAGCAGGCAAAACACATGAGAAAGTTTATGATTTAGCTGTATCAGATGGTAGAAAAATTGGGAAAGCTGGTCGTTGCAAGAAGGCAGTGGGCAACACAGTCAATGTAAAAGAAGCCACCTATTCAAACGCCATCGGCGACCCGTATCTGACGGCTTTTTGGAAAGATCCGAATTTTGATCCAAAGCAACGAGCTTTTTACTATGTCAGAGCACTTGAAATTCCGACCCCTAGCTGGCTAGCTTTTGATGCTAAAGTTTACGGTTCTAAAATTCCTAAAGATGCAGATACTGTCATCCAAGAAAGAGCCTACACGTCACCGATTTGGTATGCACCAGAGAAGTAGAACAGCTTAGTGAATGTTTTATCAAAACGGCCGGTCCAGTAAAATGGGCCGGCTATATTCCATAAGGTTTATATGAAAAAGATATTTAAGGAGCCACTTATATATTTCTTTGTCCTTGGATTTGTCGTTTTTGGTCTGCATTCTTTTCTCAATAGGGTGAATCAGGATGAAACAGATCCTTTCACTGTCGAAGTTACATCTGCAGATGTTGAATGGATACGGTCTTCCTGGGAAGCCCGCATGAAACGTAAACCAACGCAACAAGAGTTTCAAGGGCTTATTAATCGTTACATCCGTGATGAGATATTTCAGCGGGAAGCCTTGACCATGGATTTGGATAACCGAGATCTTGTTATTCAGAGGCGTTTAGTTCAAAAATTAACATTTGTTTTGGAAGATATCAATGAATCCATTGAGCCAACGGATGATGAATTGATAAAATATATGCAGAAAAATCAGGAGAAATACCGTATCCCTGAAATGATCTCGTTCAGCCAAGTTTATTTTAATCCCGAGAAAAGAAAAGACTCTTTCGATGATGCCAAAAAGGTTCTGGATCGCTTAAAGTCAAGCAAAAGCCCACCGGAGAAGGCATCTTCTTTAGGTGATACGATTATGGTCGATTACTCCTATAAAGAAAGATCTCCTGCTGAAGTAGTCAGGGTGCTTGGTAAGAAATTTGCTGATGAACTGTTCTCAGCAAGTGAAATGGGATGGCAAGGTCCAATAACGTCAACATTTGGAGTGCACCTTATCTACATTGAGAAACGCATAGCGTCTAAAATGTCTGAATTTGCTAGTTTACGTGAAGGGGTAAAAAATGATTTTATGTATGAGCGTAAAAAGCAAGTCATTGACAGTGCTTACAACGCAATGAAGTCTCGTTACACAATATTATTAGAGGGACTCCCGTATGAATAAGGCAACGTCCATTTTTATTCTGATTTGCATGACATTGCTATGTGTTGTGGGCTATGCACAGGCTGATAATGTGCGTCCGGCTTATCTGGGAATTGAAAATTTTAAAGAGGGGCGGTATAAGATAACATGGAAAAACCCTTTGAAGAATGGAGTGCAATTACCCATTGCACCGGTATTACCCGCAAGCTTTAAAAAAATATCTCCCCGTACAGTTACTAAAACGGGAGATGCGGTGATCCATAAATGGATGGTTTCTTCCGAAGGACAGGTGCTTGATGGGCAGAAGATTTCTATAAATGGTTTGGAAGCAACAGTATCAGATGTACTGTTGCGAATTAAGTTTTCAGATGGAAAGATATTTCGATCAGTCTTGCGACCTAATGAGCCGGAGGTGATGGTTCAATCTACACAAAAAAACCAAACTGCTCAAATATCACTTCCCTTTAAAATTATCCAGAGCATCAATTCCTGGCGTCTTTTTATTCTGTTGGGTTTTGTTGGGATGCTGGGCATTTTTCCGACAGTTCAAAAACGAGGCATTGTTCTTTGTTCCACGGCATTAATCCTGGGGTCTGTATGCGGGTATCTGGCAGGTAATGCCCCGGTACAAAAGGTATTTGCATTTAATCAGAGTATTCCCAGTGAAGAAAAATCGAGTCAGATCCTGCAAGGCCTGCTTTTAAACATGTATCGATCATTTGGGTATGACAACGAAGAAGCAGTCTATGATCAAATGTCAAAAAGTGTTTCAGGAGATTTATTAACCGAAGTTTATTTGCAAAACCGTAATGTAATGCGCATTGATAAAGAAGACCAGGCAAAAGTCTATATCGATCGGCTTGATATCCGTGAGATCGATTCTTTATCTGCTGTTGAAGAGGGTGGATTTTCAGCTTTGGTTCGGTGGGATGTATATGGCTCGGTAAATCATTGGGAGCATATTCATTATCGCTGCAATTCTTATAAAGCGAAAATTAAGTTAATGCCAAAAGGCAAATATTGGATCATTACATATTTTGGCCTTATTGATGAAGAGAGGATTATATGATGAAAAAGTGCTTAATAATTTTAGTAGTATATGTTTTTTGCTGCGGTACTTTTGTTTATGCTGAAAAAGTGAAAGTCTTTGCGTCGAATTATCCTTTGAGTTATTTTGCTGAAAGAATTAGCGGGCAATCAGAAATCGTTGTATTTCCCGAGATCGATGGTGATCCCGCTTTCTGGGAGCCTGAACCCGAGAATATTGTTATGGCGCAGCAGTCTGACATTATTTTTCTTAATGGTGCAACATATGAAAAATGGCAAATGAGTGTGTCTCTTCCCAAAAGAAAGATTGTTAATACTTCAAAAGCCTTTTATGAGCAGCTCATAACGATGGAGGGATCTGTTGATCATGCACATGGACCAACGGGTGATCATAGTCATTCCGGAACAGCTTTTACAACGTGGATCGATCTCAACCAAGCGGCTTTTCAGGCGAAAGCAGTCAAGGATGCTTTGGCAAAGAAGAATGTATCGACAGAAAAGATCCTTAATAAAAACTTTGATTCACTTATTAATGATTTAAAAGA
>JASJGP010000534.1:0-2831 GCA_033791485.1 Desulfobacterales bacterium
GCCGCTGCCTATACCGGCCTGTGGCTGGCCGGAAAAAAACACCCTTCATTTCCCTATGGTCTTTACAAGGCCGAAACACTGGCAACACTAATTACCTCAATTGCTGTAATTCTGGCAGGCTATGAAGTCGGCAGGCGGGCACTTTTAGGGCCAAATATCCTGCCTGATGTTGCAATTACACTTCCGGTTGCATTGATTTCCCTGGTAATTACTTTTTCATTCGGGTTTTACCAGCTTCATACAGGTAAAAAACTGCATTCAAAAGCCCTTCAAGCCGACGCCCGAGACTACCTGGCTGACGGACTTTCCACATTGGTTGTAGTTTTAAGTCTTATCGGCGCATACTATGGTTTACGACTTGACAGGTGGGCTGCAGGTGCGGTGTCAATATTTATTTTCTGGTCCGGAGGCAACCTGCTGTTGCATGCACTTCGAGATTTGATGGATGAAGCCATCGACCGAGATACTGAACGAAAGATCATCTCACTTGTTGAAACTCATCCCCGCGTAGAACATGTAGAACGGTGCTTAAGCCGTATGGCAGGAGGTCGTTTTATTGTTGATCTCGATGTTATTCTTCGTTCCTGTTCTCTTGAACTCGCCCATCGTATAGGCCACAACCTGGAAAATAATATCCTTCAGACCTTTTCCCAGGTTGTCATGACCAGCGTTAAAATCCACAGTCATGAGTCTGATAAATTTCGACGGCTTACGCCTGTAAAAGAACCTGAAGGAAAAATAGAGGCCCACCTGGCAAGAGCGCCGTGGTTTTTACTCGAAACCATCAAGAGGGCCAACGGAGAAATATCCCATCGTGAATATATCCCTAACCCCCATTGGCAGGCAGAAACAAAAAAAGGTTTCCTTGTGGGAAAATGGCTTCTCGGTTTTAAACCTGACCAGGTAGTTGTAGTTGAGAAAAAAGAAGGGACTGCGGCTGCCCTGCTAAGTGAAGCTGGGATTGAGCTTATTCTATCTTCTGATCTCGCTAGGTAAAAGGCATAAGGCATAAGGGAAAGAGATCATAGCTCATAGTAAAAGGATTGTATCCTTAAGGCTATGAGCTGTCAGCTTTCAGCTATGAGCTAATAAATTACGGAGTAATTTGTTCAAATGAATATCATCGCCACATCGATTGAGGGTGTCCTTATAATTGAACCTGCTGTATTCAAAGATAACCGTGGATTCTTCATGGAAACTTATCAACAGGAAAGGTACTCAAAATACGATATCAAGCAGGCATTTGTTCAGGACAATCTTTCTTTTTCCGTTCAAGATACTTTACGCGGTTTGCACTATCAGGTTAAACATCCCCAGGCAAAACTTGTCCAGGTTATAACAGGTGAAATATTCGATGTGGCTGTTGACATCAGGCCAGGTTCATCAACATTCGGCCAATGGACAGGTGCTTATCTGTCTGATCAAAACAAACGTCAGCTCTTTATACCCGAAGATTTCGCCCACGGCTTTTGCGTGATAAGCAAAACAGCCCATTTTTTATATAAATGCTCTGATTTCTATACGCCTGAAGATGAGTACGGCATCAATTGGGCAGATTCCGATATCGGTGTAGACTGGCCTGTTAAAAATCCAATCGTTTCTGAAAAAGACAGACAAAATCCAAAGCTTTGCGATCTTCTTCCAAAGCAGCTTCCCTCCCAGGAGAAAAACAGATGAAGCTTTTAATTATCGGTTCAAAAGGCCAACTCGGCTCAGAGTTGGTGATAGAATGCAAAAGAAATGATTTTTCATTCCTGGCTCTTGACCTTCCGGAATTTAATATAACTGACCAACCTCAGGTTAAAAAAACTCTTGCTGATTTTAAGCCTTCAATTGTTATCAATGCCAGTGCATATACAAATGTCGATATGGCTGAGACAGAACCGGAAATTGCCTATACAGTAAACAGCGATGGACCTGCCAACCTTGCCGTATCTTGTGATAAAAACCGGATACCGATCATTCATATCTCAACGGATTATGTCTTTGACGGCAGCAAAGGTCAACCTTATGCTGAGTCAGATCCTGTATCACCGCTTGGCATTTACGGGAAAAGTAAAGAAAAAGGCGAAAGCAAGCTGCGATCTATACTTAAACAACATATAATTCTGCGTACTTCCTGGCTGTATAGCGCATACGGGAATAATTTTGTAAAAACAATGCTTAAACTCGGTAAAGAAAAAGAGATAATAAAAGTTGTTTCAGATCAATACGGTTGTCCTACCTGTGCGGCCGATCTAGCTGAAGCTGTCGTGTATATTTCAAAACAGATTACACAAAACTTTAAAATTGCCTGGGGAACTTACCACTATTGCGGCCTTGGAATAACAACATGGCACGAATTTGCAAAAGCGATATTTGAAATTGCAAGTCAATACCAAAATTATAAAGTATCCAGCGTCGAAGCAATAACAACCGCCCAATACCCAACGAAGACAAAAAGACCGGCTTTTTCCGCTCTAGATTGCGGCCTGTTTAAAAAACACTTTGGAATAAATATAAAGCCCTGGCAGGAAAGTCTTGAAAAAACTATAGAGCGTATATTGAAAGACTCGTAAAAGCTTGAGTTCAGCAGGTTTTAAGTTTTTATAAACTCGTAGAAAGCTACAATATGGAGCTTTGTAGCACTGTAACCGAGAATACCTTTTAAATCATATCAATTTGAATATAGAATATCGAGCAAGGAATTTCGAATGACGAAGTGTGGAATTGCTGCGCTCTATCTTTTAAATATTAAAAAATGCTAGAATACCTTACTTCGACATTCGTAATTCCTTGCTCGATATTCTGCGGTTCAAAATAAGCCAGCAAAGTTGTTTTTTCAAAAACCA
>JASJGP010000535.1:0-3935 GCA_033791485.1 Desulfobacterales bacterium
ATTCCTATATATAAGGATATCCGCTAAAACGCGTTGTTATATGCCCCTGCTTTACGAATTATCCTAAACTCGCAATTAAATGCGCCACAGCCGCATTGAACGACGAGCATCAGTGGCGTGCATGGAGCGCAGCGGAATGCACGTCCACTGCATGCAATTGTTAGATCGTAATTCTACGGTGACCCTCAAGTGTGAGGTATTTACCTGTAATCTTTATCTCCAACCTGGTACTGTCTAGCAACCGGTGCTTTCGATAGCACTTCAGCCTTGAAGACATTGGTGCGAATAATCTTGTACTTTTTACCATACACCGAGATCTGCGACGGGAACACAACTTGGGTCGAGGTGCATTTCACGCCTACGAGGTTGGTGCCACCACTCGTGCCAAAGACTGGATCATAGACTGTATTAGTCACAGGGTCTTTGACTCGATAGTGGTTATCGAACTCCCACCCCCACACCTGCGCGGTCCGCACGGGGGGATTGTTTTTACCAAGAGCTTTGCGACCAGCGTCGACCGGAATGAAGAAGCCGTCCTTAATATTTGTAGCAACAATCTTTAGTCCGTCAACACCTCGCTCTTCTGCCATTGCCTTTGCCAGACGTGCCGCAGCCTGACAATTCAGTCTTGTTCCCGGCGGTGGTGGGAGCTTGGCCCAATTAGATGCGCCTGCTCCCAGATCATAGATATATCCTTGGTTCTGAATTTGCAGAATAATCTCGCGCATTATTGTTTGACGTTCGGAGTTTGTTGGCGGCATAGCTTTCTCCTTTCATGTGTCCTATTGCGATTCATTGAGATCTAACCCCCAAACCCCGCGGTTAGCTCAGAAAAGGATTTGTCAGGTGTTAAAATTGTAGTAGAAGCATAGAGAACCTCCCAAACAGAAATTTTTAACTTTTCTCCCAAAAAGAAAGGAGATCCTCTATGCTGGAAATCAAGATAGAACATTTTCTCGATTATTGTAAAGTATCAAATTTTGCGACCAGATCCATTCAATCCTTACGAGTAAGGCTCAACGAATTCAACAGGTTTATTGACAAGGCACCTGTCGAGTCCGTTCAGGGCATCTCTTACGGGCTTTTAAAAGAATTCATTACGCAGTATCGGGGTCCTTCCATCCATGTCAAAAAGGCCCGTATCTGGAGCTTGAGGCAATTCTTTCATTTCTTAAAACTAAACGGTTGGATAAAAACCAATATTACCTCAGATTTCCCCTATCCCAAGATCGAAAAAACGATCCCCCATTTTTTAACCATTGAAGAGTATAACCGGCTTTTGAATTTTTTTTATTGCAAAGCATCAGATGCTTCCGGTTTCAGAAATCTTGTAATGATAATGATGCTCGGGCTCCTTGGCCTGCGGTTGTCTTCCATCATTTCCCTGAACATTGAAGATGTGGATATTGAAACCGGCCTTTTGCAGATCACTGAAAAAGGGGGGAAACAACGATCATTGATCATGCCTGAAATTTTATGTTTTATTCTGGACCGATATTTTGTTTTTCTTGATCAAAAGCAAGGTCCTTTATTTTTATCCATACGAGAGAAGAGGATTTCCCCGCGGACGTTACAGGATTTTTTCCAAAGGGCTGCAGATTCACTTGATATTGATAAACATCTGCACGCCCATCTTTTTCGTCATACGGCAGCGACCCATTTAAACAAGGTGTCTGACCCTGAAATAACCAGACATGTCCTGGGGCATATGAGAAGCAACAGCACCCGAAAATATACCCATCTGAATCCGGATCAATATGCGGTTTATATGCAGATCCATCCCTATATGGAGGTGACCCCATGATTGCCCTGCTGGATGAATACAGAACACAGCTGTCTGACGTCTGCGGTTACGCGGACCAGACGGTTGAAACCTATGCTTCCTGTATGGGCATGTTTGCCCGGTATTTAAAGGAACAGGGCATCTCAATTGTTCAGGCCCAGGGGACACACATTTGTTTGTGGATTGCTCAATTAAAACAAGACGGGCTCAGCTACAGCCGGATGGAACACCATCGATCTTCTTTAAAGATCTTTTATGCCATGCTGGTTAAATTGAATATCGTGACAAAAAGTCCGGCAGCAGCATTACCTAAGTTAAAGAAAAACGGACCCAGTACAGTGATGCCGGTGTCAAAGGCCATTGTTTTTAAATTATTAAACAGTGTTGACCGGTCCACCTGGATGGAAAATAGAAACTACCTTATCCTGTCCCTGCTGTGGGCGCTCGGATTAAGGGTCAGTGAGGTTACCCGCCTTGTTATTGGATCTTTTGAACCCGGGCATGGTCATAAAATAGGGCTTTTACGGGTAAAGGGAAAAAACAAAAAGCAGCGGGCCTTATTTGTGGTGGATAAATTATACGATAATCTCATGGCGTATCTGGCCCATCCCAAAACATTGAAGTTTAAAAAAGATCCCATGTTCCCAGTTGAAAGCGGCAAGGCCATATCAACCAACCGGGTTCAAAGAAAGCTGCGACAGTATTGCACAAAAGCCGGTATCACCGAAAGGATCACTCCCCATGTGCTCAGGCACTCCTTTGCCACTGAAATGTATCATGCCAGGGTTCCGCTTGATGCCATTCAGGCAATGATGGGCCATTCCAACACGGCTGAAACCGCAATTTACATCAAGGTGAATGACAGCTTTAAGCAGGAAGCATTGAACCAGCTGGTTATTAATGGGAGGCCGTCATGGGGGTAAGCATAATAGATTTTTTTAGCCATGTTGAACCGTTTATGGAGTATCGATCAACCGTGTATGACGTCAGTGACCAGACCATTAAAAGCAACCGCTCAGATCTCAAAATATTTGAAAAGTTCATGGGTGATAAACAACATGATATAATTACCGGCCCTACGGTGATGGACTTCCAATATTATTTAAAAAACCAGCGTAACAACTGTGGCGGATCGCTTAACCGAAAGCTGTTTACCCTGAGAAGTTATTCCCATTATTTGAGGCTTCAGGAGGTTGAAGATGCTGAAAAATTACCGTTTCGTGATGTTTTAAAGGTCCGGCAGGGATATCGCAACAGACCGGATGCCTTGACCGCCCAACAAATTAAACAGCTTCTGGATACCATAGACAGGAGCACATGTCTTGGTGTCCGGGATTATGCCATATATGCTTTGATGTATTTATGCGGCCTTAGGATCGGAGAAGTCTTTGGTCTGGACCTCACCGGTATTGATTTAAAAACCAAAGAAATCATTGTGACTGGAAAAGGCAAAAGGATACGTACACTTCACTTGAGTGAGGAACTGTTCCAGATCCTATCGGAATATCTTGCCGTAAGAACATTCTTCTATAAAAATGAGCATCGAAACGCCCTGTTTATCTCAAAAAAAGGAAATCGCCTGGCCATTCGCACCATGGAAGACAATTTCAAAAAGATCGTTTTTAAATCCGACCTGAAAACTCGGTTCAATGTATCTTGCCACACCCTGAGGCATTCTTTTGCCTCCCATCTTAATGATAAAGAAGTGGATATGCTTGTTATTAAAAGCTTGATGGGGCATTCAACAACAAGAAGTACAGAAATCTACATCCATCCTTCCATGCAAAAAGTAAGGCTGGCAATGGAAAAATTACCCGGTGTTATTTTTATGAATGAGCTTGTAAAAAAAGGAGGTGTCATCTTTAGTTTTCAAGAGCTGCGAACATAGCCGGAATAAACGTCAGATATTACTTAATTTTTTGAAAATAGCAGTTTTAATGGATCGGTACGTTCAAATTGCATTTTTTTAAGATTTTATGTGTTGCCTTAAAAATAATTTTATGCCACTGTCCATTATTGTACGGAGTTCTTCTTGTCTTTTACTTTAGACACCTTCCAATTGCGCATAACTTTTGTTCTGACCGCGGGGTTCGCGCCAATAAACTCACCGAATACTTCAGCACAAGGATTTTTATTATGGGCTTTTAGAACC
>JASJGP010000536.1:0-9310 GCA_033791485.1 Desulfobacterales bacterium
TCCTTATTAACAAAGATGGCGGAGCCGGTCCTGGCGATCTAACTCTTTCAATTTTTAATGAGGAGGGTCTTGAAATCAGCCAGACGGCATATAGCGGAACACCAGACGGTTCAGTCGCGGTTGGAGATAAAACTTATCTCACCATTCCGTCTGGAGGGAAAAAATGCTTTGACATTCAAATTCTTGTTCCTGAAAACCTGGAGCCTGGCGATCACATCACTTTTGCAGCCAGTCTTAAGTCATTTTACACCTATGATGCATTTGCAGCAGAAACCCTGACTGGTAATATTCTCAGCGGACAGCTCTCATCTGATATTGTGTTAACCGATTATTATGGTGAAACCCAGACAGACAAAGCCAGTTATACCAATGATGAATCTGTTATGATCACAGGCCAGGCAATTGACCGTGTATCAGGCCTGGCAAAAGCCGGTGCAGATTTGAAAATCGGTTTTGAACTCAACGGATTCAAGTGGTATGAACCCATCACAACTGACCAGGACGGTAATTTCCAATACCAATATAATCCTTCACCCGGCATTAGTGGTGAATTCATTGTATGGGCGGCACACCCGCTCGTGTATGATGTCATTGATCAGAATAAATTTGATCTATACCGGATGTATCTGTCACCTAAAACAGGCAATATCAATGCTTTTAAGGGATATCCGTTTAACTATCAGATCGGTATTTATAACCCTGGAACCCAGATTCTTGACGGATTTACCCTATCGTCTTTCCGTGCATTTGTTATTGATGATCAATTTATTGAACAGCCTGTAGCCCAAGTCAGTGGAGATATTACCCTACCAGTTGATTTTGAAATCGATCAAAATGGCTATGCAAAAATTGATTTTGTATTATCTGCCGCTGTGGATGCGCCTGATTTTGTTAATATTGAATACACCGTCATGTCCAGCCAGGGTGCCGTGGGGACGTTTACCGCAATTGTTAATTTATTTGAATCCCAGCCAACGCTTGAAATGACATCACCTGCATCTGGATTTATCGATATAACGGTTGACCGTGGTAATATGCGCAGCATTCCTGTCAGCATTCAGAACACGAGCATGAACACCTGGGAAAATGCAGAGCTCACCCTGCCGTCCAGCGTCACCTGGATGACGTCCAACAGGACGACCACCTCCAGCGGGGCAATTGACCTGGGTAATATTGAGGCGGGTGAAACCATTACTTTTGACGTTCTTTTCACCCCACCCCAAACCGAAACTTTCGGTTATCATAAAGATGTCTTCCAAATCACGGGATCCAATCCATCCGAAATTTTCACTTTTGACGCTCATGCTCTTGTTTCTTCAGATAAAGAAGGAGCTGTTCAGTTTACCGTCTACAACATCCTTGGTCGGTTGGTCCCTGATGCAATCGTTCGCCTGAGTAACCCGATTATACGGGAAGATCTATCAGGAAACAGAACAGACATAGACGGTTTCGTTTTGATAGAAGGCTTACAGGAAGGAGAATGGTCTTACCAGGTATCTGCTCCAGGCCACGGAACTCAAACCGGTGTTGTTACCATCATCCCCGGCCAGACTGCTGATGTCGAACCTGAGCTGGATAAGAGCCTGGTCACTATCAACTTCAGCGTGGTTCCTGTACCGTTTACTGACAGATATGAAATCTTGATTGAACAAACGTTTGAAACCCATGTCCCCATGCCGGTATTGGTCATGGATCCACCGGTGACCCAGGTACATATAGCCAGACCGGGACTTGAAGCAACCTTCATTATCAAAGTCAGTAACTTTGGCTTGAAAGCAGTAGATGATGTTACCATAACTACTGCAGATAGTGGTGAAGCACGTTGGGAACCTTTGATTTCCTATATCCCGCGTATCGAAGCACAGCAAACAATAGAAGTCCCATTTAAATTTACATACAGAGGAACCGAAAACA
The DNA here is from genome assembly GCA_033791485.1 of Desulfobacterales bacterium. Taxonomy (GTDB): domain Bacteria; phylum Desulfobacterota; class Desulfobacteria; order Desulfobacterales; family JAUWMJ01; genus JAUWMJ01. Next base: position 1,915 of record JASJGP010000536.1, read on the forward strand.
ACCCACTTCTACCCGGCAATGCCCAGGATGATATTAGAGAAGCAATGGCGTTGTATAAAGCCTGGAAAAGATGTGTCAACTCTTCTATCTCTGATACTTATTTTTCAGCTATAAATAACCTGGTTGCAGTTGCACAGGGACATGCGTTTTCTGAACAGGGCAAGATAAAAAAACCGGTAAGATCGAACACTTCTGTGGATCATCCTTCCTCTAACGATATCGAACCAACCATTGATATGTGCACTCTTGCAAAAGATGAATGTGTAGAGTACTTAAGTGCCTATCTGGGTGAAGATTATGCCAAGAAAGTATGTGACAAAGCCGGTTCAGCATTAACAGGGATTCCACCTGTTAAAGTAGCCTGCGGTTTTCTCGAAAGAATACAAAAAGCATATGAATTAGGGAAAAAAATAGGCTGTTTTGAAAAAGTCTATGCTGACTTTCATGACAATAAACCAAAAGGGAAAGACAAAGAAGAGGACCCGACAACAGGAGGTTCAGCTAGCGACGCCTTTTTTGATGCCCTGGACCCTGGTAAAGGAAAAGGATTTGGTCCCTGCCAGACCTGTGGCCCCGCGATTGCTATCGGGACTGGGAATCCAGAATCCTGTTTTGCGGCCGGTACACCGATTCAAATGGCTGACGGCAACCAGCAGCCCATTGAGAGCATCAGGCCCGGAGACAGTGTGGTCAGCTTTGACGGTACAAGTGCACTGGTAAGCCGGATAAAAAAACGGGAAACCGACCATATCCGGGAACTCAGGTACAAAGAAATACAAACAGGCATAGTTCACAGAATCCGAACCACAGATGAGCATCAGTTCTGGATCATGAATCATAACGATTGGGCCCTGGCTGCTGATATCCGCATCAATGATACCATACTGCTTTCCAACGGCACGACAGCCTCTGTGATTGAAACCGTGAGAAGGCCGTCATCACAAATTGTTTACAATTTTGATGTGGCTGGTTATCAGAGTTATTTTGCTAATAATGTTCTGGTGTATCAAGAATGTGGCGGTCAGACAGCAGACCTTATAAATCAAAGACTTAGAGCCTTTTTGGAACATCTTAGATCGGAACAAAAAATATCCAAAGCAATCTTACCAGGTGGAACATTGCAGATGGGAGGGAAAAAATGATGCGCAAAAATTGGATACCCCGACTCATTCTTTTTGGTATCGTTTACCTTTCCTTTGCCGGGATGTTGTGTGCGGCTCAACAATATCAAGGTGTCTGCTCCCAGGTAAAAATGGAGATCCTCCAGGAATTGACTCTGGAACGTACAGGATTTCTGGCAACTCTTGAGATAACCAATAATGAGGGTGACGCCAGCATTACTGATTTCTCTGCAGTTTTAACCTTTGAACAGCGAGCATCAACACCGGATGGGGAGCCATCTGAGGCTGCCAACCTGTTTTTTGTGCAGCCACCTGATATTACGGGGGTCGAAAATATTGACGGAAATGGCATTATTCATCCGGGTGAAACAGCTATTGTCAGATGGTTCATTATTCCAAAAATTGCGACTGGAGGAACCACACCGGAAGGATTACAATATAGCATAGGCGCTGATCTTGGCGGATCTATTTATGGTCAGCAGATTGCTCCTTCGATCCTGATGGTCATTCCAGATACAATCACTGTAAACCCGGAACCACAATTGGAAATTACTTATTTCCAACCCCGTGATGTAGATGGTGATGATCCATTTACTCTGGATGTTGTTGAAGCACCGGTACCATTCACCCTTGGGGTAATGGTCAAGAATATCGGTTATGGTACTGCCTATAATATAAAAGTTGAATCCGAACAGCCCCGCATTGTTGAAAACGAGTTTGGTTTATTGCTTATTCCAAGCCTTATTGGTGTCAGGCTGGATGACGAACCTGTCGATGATGCCAGTTTAACACTTGAGTTAGGTGATATTGAACCTGGGCAATGCCGTAAAGGCGCCTGGGATATGATCACCTCACTATCCGGAGAATTTACGGAGTTTAAGGCATCATACACCCACGCATCAGAATTAGGTGGGCGGGATACGTCTATTATTGTTTCCCTTGATGCCTACTTTATTGTTCATGAAGTTTTAAATGATCAGCCGGGCAGAGATAATCTTAAAGATTTTCTTGCGGATACAGTCGATGATGATGAATTCATACCTGACAGTTTATATGAAAGTGACTGCCTGGTTTCACCTGTTAACACTCTGACAAATATTCAGGTGACCGAAACCCAGATTTTTGAAACAACCCTCACCGTTGTTGCGGATAAGGAAAACTGGGTTTATATGAGAATCCAGGACCCAGCCCAGGCAAAATACAAGATGGAAAGCGTTATCCGTTCAGATGGTAAAGTATTAAATCCAAATAATTACTGGACTAACATCCAGTATCGGGAAACCGATAATGAAAAAATGACCTGGTTAAATATTTTCGATTTTATAGCACTGGGTGAATATGACTATATTGTTACCTATGCATTACCCGCAGAAGATACAACTCCTCCTGTGACTACCTTAAGGTTTTCCGGAGATGTTGAAGAAAAAAATGGTAGGTTCTATATACTGCCAAAAACACAACTTTACTTTACAGCTGAAGATGACAGCCCTGTAAGCATTTACAGGAAAAAAATCGATACAGAAGACTTCATTCCTGCCCTGCCCTTCAGCATCCCTGATGCCGGAGAATATATCGTGACCTACTATTCCAGAGATGTAGCAGGCAACCAGGAAAATAATCAATCTGGAACCATTGTTGTATCGGCGGATGATCCCGGTTTTAACAATTTAAGCACGGATACAGAAGAATTTTTCCTCTCTGGCGATACTATTTCTGTTCGATCTGCTGCAGTTCAGGTTGAATTTACCGGAGTTCAAACATCTGGCAGTCTTAATGCCGTTGCAGAAGTGTATCAAGGCGTCATGGCTTATCCGAATGTCAAAGGAATCCCATCCTCTCCAACCCCAGAAAACAGTGCAATGATTCTGGTTGGCGGAGAAAATGTAGATTATTACCGCTACCGTCTTGGAAACGGATCCTGGAGTGAAGAATTCCTGGTTTCTCAACCGATTTCATTAACCAACCTGAATTCCGACATTCACTTGAGCGTGTCTGGAAGAAGTCAATATGGACAATACCATCCTGATGATCAAGCAATTTCGGTTTCATGGACAGTTGACACGAATCTTCCATCTGACCATATTTCCATATCAGGAACACCGGAAACACCAACCCGGAATATTGAATCATCCCTTGAAATTATGGACAGTCCGTTTTATTGCTATCGCAATGACGAAGCCTATTATCAACCCGATGACGGTACCGGAGATCCTTTGACTTACACCTATTTAAGCGATGGGGTCCATACAGTGGATGCCATGTCCAGAGCAGAGGCCGGGACACCTTGTCCAGAATCGGGCTCTGATGCCGTGGTCAGCTGGACCGTGGACCGGATGTATGGCATGAACTTTCCCCAGGAAACATTAATTCGTAAAGAACTTCTGGGGCAGATCGATGGCATGCAAACAGAATTCATCTGGGATGGAAAAGATAATAATGGCGTTATCGTTCCGCCAGGATGGTATACCATTAAAATAACACTCAGTGACGGCTTAGGCCGGTCAAGCAGTGCAATAAAAATTGTCCGGGTCGGTGAATTACTGATGGATGAAGACCTTTTACCAGATGCTGAAAACACAATCCAGAAAGAACCCCATGCCTTTGGAAACTGGCTTGTATGGCAGGACCAGCGAAACAGCAACTGGGATATTTTTGCCATGGACACCGCCCATGGAACTGGAACACCTGTTCAGATCACAACAAATGATTATAACCAGGAACGCCCGCGTACAGACGGTCGATTTGCAGTGTGGGAAGACCGTCAGGCAGATGGCACATGGGATATTAAAGCTAAAGAACTGGGAACTGCTGAAAATGCTTTTTTTATCACCCAGACACAGGAAACAGATGAAAAAAGCCCTTCCATTTACTGGCCCTGGGTTGTATTTCAATCCCGGTCGGCATCAAATCCAAATGATCCATGGCAAGTGAAGGCATTCAATATGTTGGACAGCAGTTTAATAAGTGTTGATCCGGGTACGGCGGATCAACTTGATCCCTGGGTTCACAAACAGCATGTTGTCTGGCAGGATTTTAGAAATGTTTCATCAGAAATTTACTTTTCAAATTTAAAAACCGGCGAAATTTGGCGTATAACAGATGACCCTGGTGCCCAGTACCATCCGGTCATTCATAACCAATGGATCGTCTGGGCAGATAATCGAAATGGGCAACTGGATTTATATGGATACAACCTGTTGAAGAACAAAGAAGTTCAATTGACCGATACGCCCTGGGATGAAAGGGAGCCTGGGATATCAGGCGATTGGGTGGTCTATATAGATGATTCAGCAGGAGAATCAAAAACAAATCTTCAATTGCTTTCACTATTAAATTTTGGCTCTGTTCGCATGACTTCAGTCACCTCTCCAAAAGAAACACCAAGTTTTGGAGGAGGAAAACTGGTTTGGACAGATCAACGCAACGGCTTTGAACAAATCATGATGGGAAGCCTTCCTGATCTTCAGCCTGTATATAACAATCGGAATCTTGTTGCCATTACCGAAGGCATGGTAAACCACATACCGGATGCATATACGCTTCTTTCATTGTGGAATAAAGATGCAGGAGTGACCTCTATTTCCAGGTATACAAGTCTTTCCCCGGCAGTTGTCTCTGAAACGATAAACTGGGATGGCAATGCACCGGTTGGTAATAATTTCAATCTGGAACAGGGAAGTTTTCTCTGGGTCCGGTTTGGTCAAACCCATATTCTTGATCTTGGATTTGGATCATGTCCGCTCATTGATTTAGTCAGCGGCTTAAACGGTTTTAACTATGCCTGTTTTCCTGACAATTATACAGCATTCCAACTGATTCGTGACATAGGACTTGATAAAATAAACAGCCTGAGGTTTCTAAATTCCGGGACCGGCAGGTGGGAAACTGCATCTGTTGTAGATAACAAAATCGTGGGGTCAAATTTCAATATACCCAGAATAGCTGTGGTCATGCTGAATATGAAAACATCATTTGATTCTTGGAAACCGGGGGAGTAATACTTATGAAAAATTTCAAAAGGTGTCTATTCTTGACGATTGTTCTTTTCTTATTTGCTGCACCGACATTGTCTTTTGCCATCACAGTTGACCAACTTAAAGAAACATTGACCCAGAAAGACAGGATAGCAATCATTGATCTTAGAAGCCGGCTTGATTATGCCCAAGGCCATATTCTGGATGCCATCAATATTCCATCCCGTCTTCTGATGAAAAAACAACTGCCTCCTCTGGGTGAAGTAATTGTCTATGGTGACGGTATCAAAAAAGACGATGTAGACCTTGCTGTGGAAGAACTGAACACCAGACCGGGCATTAATGCTGATTTTCTTGAAGGCGGATATCCTGCCTGGTCTGCCAAAAACTTATCCCGCAGCCCGTGGTTTGGAATTAAAAGGCAATTGTTCTCTTCTATTAATTACCAGGATCTTAAAAAAGCAGATAGTGCCTCCAATCCTGATATGGTTATTGTCGATTTAAGGTATGTTACCCATGATGATGCCACAAAAACAAACAATTCAAATGATACTGGCCAGGATGATCTTTCTGATTTAAACGACCTTTTCCCAAACCTCAATGTTATCAAACCAAATACTCATTTTTCAATCTCCAAAGGACAATCAGAAAGAGTCCATATTTCTGGTTTATCAAGCATCCCTGATCATGACAGCACGTTATATGTACTAATAGACATGGGTGACGGAACAGCCCAGAAAGTCGCCCGGAGATTAAAAGAAAAAAGGATACAACAGATTGCCATTTTAATTGGGGGAGAAAAAATATTACAAAGAAAAGGCCAGTCAGGTCTGGACTCAAAGGTAACGGAGTTTTAAATTGAAGTTTTTTTCAACATTTATTATCTTCGTATTGATCATTTTACTGCTTATTATCGGGGTAAATTATCTGGTGCCAAAACATAAAAAAGCTGGGGAGTCATTATTAAACGATCCGATTACTACGAAAGCTGAAATAATAAAAGGCCAAAGACAAAGTAATGACAAATATTCATGGCAGTACGGATATACAATCCAAATAAAAAATCAAAAAATGATTATATCTGCTGCCATTAACCTTGTTCCTGCCTTGGGAATTAAAGCGCCTTGTCTTAACCAGGTTAAAAAAGCCTGGGAAAAAGGGATAGAAGAAATCTGGAGTCATCAATTTGCCATCACTTTACCTTCGGGTCAGAAAATTCCGATCGTTGTTGATGCAATTTTCCGGGGTCCCAAATATCACCATGATATTATTGTCAGACCAGGAAAAGGTAGAAGTGATCAGTTAAACTGGAATATTACCGATACCCCGGTTACAGCAGCCCATGAATTCGGTCACATCCTGGGAATTTACGATGAATATGAAAAGGGTGCCGTAAAATCAAATTCACCCAGTATAGATCCAACCAGTATCATGACCTCAAACCCGGTTACAGGTATGGTTTATGAACGTCATTTCACAGATTTCCTGGAATGGTTCAAATTAAAAACAAACATACAGGCAGCTTTTTTAAGCTCTTTAAATACAGAAAAAACGTCATCTGTTTCCGGTAAAAATGAGGATAAAATATGAATAGAAGGCTGTTAACAGCTTCTGCTATTGTGGCGGGACAACCATGGTCTTCGTCTGTCATTTCGAACACTCCTTCTCCATCAGGTTTAATAAGATCAAACCAGAACGGCTTAATATCCTCTTTATGCTTTTTACTTTCTCTGCCGGGGTGTAAGGGAATGGATCATTTAACCAAAAATATTTCTGGTTTTTTGAATTTCGATCGGTCTTAACTTTTTCATTGAAACCAGGATGACGTTCATCTTGAAAAAGATAACCTCCACTGCCCCCGAATACAGAGTGCTGCTCAAGAGTATTTTCTGCGATATATCTCAATTTTTTTTGCCACCAAACCGTTGCATCTTCATCTGCAAAGGTGATGTCACATATATTTCCGTTAGAGTCGTAAAACACCTCTTTGATAAGCCACACAAGGCCAGCCCGCTCAACTTCACTGACAAAATTGATCATATCCTTCATTTCACGCTCAACCCCACTTCTGGAAGATATGGTAATCCCAACATTAAACGTAACCCTTTGATGATAACCCCAGGTCTTCCTGAGTGTATGAGAGGCATAGTTCCCCTTGAGATTGATGACATTGCACCATCCTTTGACAAGCCGGGACATTGAAGTGTTATTAAAAAATAATAACATTCAATGTACTTTTATTGCAATTATATGATGAGTAAAAAACTCCCGACTTCAAAATTGTAATAAAAACGAACGATC
>JASJGP010000537.1:0-2651 GCA_033791485.1 Desulfobacterales bacterium
ATGCAGAACCCAGGCCTTCCATGGTTCAAGAGAAGGGGGTATAGAATCTAAATCGAAAGGTGGTGCAGCCGACGCTGCCACAGTGCTTATGAGAATTGCGAAGATAAAGACAAGAGTTTTTAATTTCATGGTTTGTTTCCCTTTTTCCGGTTCAAGGCTTCTTTCCAGACGTCTAAACATACCGATATTTTTATTTTTTATAACATATTTTGGTTTGTAATGAAAGCGTAGCTCCCTGTCGTGATTTATTTTTAACTATAATTCATGCCTTTCGGTATAGCCGTTTGTCTTCGACCTAGCCCATGGGACCATGTTTCATTTGTTAGAATAAAAAAGCGCCCATAAAACCGTGTTTATGAGCGCTCCAATTGAAACTTAAAATGAATCTATTAAATAATATTTATCATCTGCACAATATTGTCATCACCCGATTTCTGGTATTTTACTTCCAGGACCATACCGATACTGACGTCCTTTAACTGTTTATTCTTTTTACCCATTTTAATCTTAGAACTTGAATCGAGATAGAAGATCTTATCTCCATCTTCCATGCCCAGAACTATCGATTTTTCATTCAGGTCCACGTCCTTTACCTTTCCGGTCGCACTTAAAACATCACCGGCGTAAACAGGAAGCTGGCTTGCCATGAATATTACCATTATCAATATGGATATGACGCTCAATCTTTTCAGCATTTTATTACCTCCTTTTTATGTCACTATGATTATCATTTGAGCCAATTTCAAAACGACCTCTTTCGCCCAATATCTGCGTCAGGCTTAAATTTTAATCCTCGAAATACTACATGTATTCCTGTGGTTAAAATTTTCGCCTTCCTTGATCTTGAGCAGATAAGCGGAGACTTCGAAATTGAACATTTTGAAACTGGCTCATTTGTTTATTTAAATAGTTTTCTTGTCAATTTTTCGATCACCTCATGGGGCGGAGGCGGAAGATGACCGGCCCAGATTAAACGGGCCCTGATATTTGCCACCTGGCCGGGTTTTATATGAACCGGCTGCCTGTATGTTAAATGGCTTCTGTGCCTGACTTCCAAAACATACATATTCGGGTTCAGCGTAATTTCAAGGGGTGTTTTACCCTTGTAAATCTTGTTGATAAAAACCTTTGACCGCAGCGGTTTACTCACAATTTTCAAAGTACCGGTCAATGTCATGGGCGGTGCCACAGCAACCAGATCGGCTTCGACATAATGATCTCCCCATGGTTTTACATGCACGCTCTGCTGAAACGGCTCGTACCCCCGCATCCGGATTTTGACCTGATGCACACCTACCGGTATCCGGACGGAAAGCGGAGCTTCACCGCGGTAGTTGCCATCTATGGAAATTTTCGCCCTGCGCGGATTCGTGGAAAAATGGATTTCCCCGAATTTGCGTCTGGCATTTTGCTTCTCGAGGTCCGCATTGATATAGCTGACTTCCTGTCGCTCAACATGAACATCTCTTTCATAGGGCAAATACCCCTTCTTTTTAATCGCGACAAAGTAACTACCCTCCGGGAGCTGGATTTCCACCGGTGTTCTTCCGTATTCCCGGTCCTGGATCACGACCCTTGCATTTTTAGGAAAGGAATATATCTTGAGCCATCCTTTACGCGGCCGGGGTCTTATCTTTTCCAGCTCGAAATCCCTGGATGTCACCTTTCCCTTCCGGACCCTGACTTCCCTGACCAGAGGCTTATACCCTCTTTTGTTCAACTTGACAGTGTAAGCTCCGGACTGAAGTTTTGTTTTCATCGGTGTACGGTTATAATATTCATTATTGATCATTACCCTTGCACCATCAGGGTGGGAAGTAATATCAAGGGTACCGAACCGCTGGAACGGTTTGAGATCAGCATTGATATTTGTTTTCTGGCTGCGCCGGATATCGATGGATTCATAATACGGTTTATACCTGTCCTTTTCCAGCCGGATAATATGCCTCCCCTGTTTTAGTTTGATCTGCTCAGGAGTTTCTCCGTAATACTGGTCATCGACATAGATTTTTGCCTTGGGCGGATGTGATCGGACCATAAGCATCCCGAATAAATTCTTGTGCTCCAGGTTAGCAAATATTTTTAACCTCTTCCTTTTGGGGATACGTATCCGCGTTCGATATGGGTTATACCCTTCTTTTTCAAGCCGCAGGCGGTATTCCTCCGGATACAGCCGCACCCTCATCGGCGTATGTCCGTAAAATTCACCGTTGATTAACACCCTGGCGCCGGCAGGCGCTGAGTCGACCACCAGTTGGCCGCCTTGAGAGGCAGCGGTGGAATCGAAAAAGAGGAAAATCGATGCCAGCATAGATATAAGGAGGATCACTTTTAATCGAAATGATTTCATAACTAACTCCTTTATTTTTTTGATAAGCAATTGTTTTTTGAAAGCGGTTTAAGCTGAAACCTCGGTTTTTGTACAATAGTAGGATAGATCACAATATGTGGTATCCCTTGCTATGAAGTGTCCATTTTAATCCAGCTAACAAATGTCGTATATATTGTCAACAGGCCATTTTTTCAATACTTCTTGACATTATAGCCTTTTCGTTCTTATTTTTACATTTTCGCAACTAATAATGATGAATCAATAAAAAGCTAAATTATGCCCTATCTTTTGCTCACATTGACGGTGCTTTTTTGGTCTG
>JASJGP010000538.1:0-5424 GCA_033791485.1 Desulfobacterales bacterium
ATTAAAAATTTTCATATCCCCCCGAAAAAAATCAGCGTTATAAAAAGGCGTAGTGTTTTTTCAGGTACGAGGCATTACATGTAGAATGCCGCGTGCCTCAAAAACCGCTACAACGCAGTAGATGGGACTTTCTACGACGCCATCAAAATATATCTTCAATAAGATCGTTTAACGTTTCCTGCAGCCTTTCATCGTCTGTAAGCGGGAGGCAGATTGCTGCTTTACATGCTTCGTGGATTGGCGTGTCTCTTTTTATCAACTGAGCGGCATATATCAACAACCGGGTACTTGCCCCTTCTGCCAAACCATGCTCCCTGATACTCCTTATTTTTCCTGCCAGGGTAACAAGTCTTGTGGCTGTTTCCATTTCGATTTCTCCTTCATGAGAAACGATCCTGGCTTCCTTATCGGCTTCCGGATAATCAAATTCAAGGGCAACAAAACGCTGACGCGTGCTTTGTTTTAAATCCTTTAAAACGGATTGATATCCCGGATTATATGAAATCACCATCATAAAATCCTTATGTGCGCGTATTATCTCACCTTTTTTATCTATGCTAAGTGTTCTTCGATTGTCGGTTAAAGGATGAATAACAACGGTTGTATCCTTGCGGGCTTCAACAATTTCGTCAAGATAGCATATGGCGCCGATTCGCACAGCGTTTGCCAATGGGCCATCGACCCATACGGTTTCATCGTTTTTTAGCAGGTAACGACCTATAAGATCAGATGCAAACAGGTCTTCATGACAGGCGACGGTTATAAGGGGCCGTTTTAATCGATAAGCCATATATTCTACATATCTTGTTTTACCGCAACCAGTCGGCCCCTTCAGCATAACGGGGAGCCTGGCAGTATAAGCAGCCTCAAAAATTGCAACCTCATTTTCTGTCTGTACATAATATGGCTCTTTTTCTATCAGGTAACTGCCGGTATTCTGTCCGGCGATATTTTGTCCGGTTTCATGTGTCATTAATTAATAACCTCCGTTCTCTATTCGTTACATGTTTTGAACTAGCATTGACACGACAGGTGTAATAGTTATATTAGTCTGTCGCAGTAAAGAATCGATACTCGTTGCTCAATACTCGTTAAAAACCATCAACCAGTAACTTATACACTATACCTATGATCAATAACAGCAATATGATACACCGTCTTTCCTTTGAAAACAAAGAAATAATTCTTTTGGGAACTGCTCATGTTTCAAAAGAAAGTGCTAAGCTTGTAAAAGATGTCATTGAGGAGGAAAAACCCGATACTGTCAGTATTGAGCTTTGCGAATCCAGGTATAAGGCCATACGCGACAAGGAAATGTGGCAGGATACTGATATTGCGAAAGTAATCAGGGAGAAAAAATCTTTTTTGCTTCTTACAAATCTCCTTCTGGCGTCATTTCAAAAAAGGATCGCCAAAAAATTTGATATTAAACCCGGCCAGGAAATGATTCAGGCTATTGAGACAGGTGAAGCCGTAGGGGCCAAAATACACCTTGCAGATCGGGACATCCGCATAACCCTTTCAAGAACATGGCGTACCATGGGGATATGGAGCAAGCTTAAACTGTTCTTTCAACTCATTTTATCCATAGGAGAAGTGGATGAAATAAGCGAAGAGGACATTGAAAAAATAAAGCAAAATGATGTACTTGAAACGCTGCTGGCAGATGTCGGTAAATCACTTCCTGTATTAAAAGATATACTGATAGATGAACGAGACCAATACCTCGCTCATAAAATCAAGACAGCTCCGGGCAATAAAATCGTAGCTGTTGTCGGTGCAGGTCATGTACCGGGAATTAAAAAATACTGGAATGCTGATATCGATATTAAACCCCTTGAACAACTGCCACCAAAAGGAAAAACATCCGGTATTTTAAAATGGATTATCCCCGCAGTCATCCTGATGCTTTTTGTTGCGGGTTTTTTTTACGGAGGAGCTGCTACCGGAAAAGAAATGATAAAATACTGGGTCTTGGCAAACGGTATTCTGGCTGGTCTTGGTGCGGCCATAGCCTTTGCACATCCTCTTACCATTTTATCTTCCGTCCTGGCAGCCCCGTTAACATCTCTAAACCCAATGATTGCTGCTGGGTGGGTCTCCGGACTTGTGGAGGCATTTTCGAGGAAACCAAAAGTCAGGGATATTGAAAGCCTCCCTGAAGATATACTTTCCATACGTGGTTTTTGGAAAAACAAGGTTACACGGATACTTCTGGTTGTAGTATTTACAAACCTGGGCAGTGCCATAGGTACATTTGTCGCTCTCCCGCTAATAGTGAAATTACTTTAATGGCTCGCACAGGTAAGCGTAGACTCCGAAAACAACTTCACATTTTAGGTGAACCCTAAGGACCATATTAATGGGACCAAAATATCAATTTCGTCCTGAAATCCATATTGCTGTTATACTTTCATTATTTTTAGTCGGTTGCGGTGGCTCTGCAACCATTACCCCGGCTTCAAAATCATATATTTCAACCAGGTTTCTTGCACCTGTTCATTTTACCGTTCAGGTCGGTGCGTTTTCAAATCAGAGCAATGCTCTAAGGCTGACCAACATCTTACAACGTAAGGGACTCAATGCGTACCATTTTGTTCACAAATCGGATTTGTATAAGGTTCGTTTCGGCAACTTTCCTACAAAAAATGCTGCCCGTAAAAAAGCCGAAAGCCTCAGGGCCAGTGGCATTATTGATACATTTTATATCGTCGGCCCACAGCACCTGCGGGATGAAAACAGCATAAGAAGCTCAATTATAAAAACAGCCGAAAATTTTATAGGTATTCCGTATCGATGGGGGGGATCTTCTTCTAAAGGATTTGATTGCAGTGGTTTAACAATGACGGTTTATCGACTGAACGGCCTGAATCTCCCACGAACTTCAATAAAGCAATGGAAAGTCGGAAAACCTGTTTTGCGCAGTCGGTTAATAAAAGGAGATCTGGTTTTTTTCGCAACCTCAGGATGGAAAAAAATATCTCATGTGGGTATATATAAAGGGAATAATAAATTTATCCACGCATCCGGCAGCGGTAAAAAAATCCGCACAGATTCACTTTCAAGCAAATATTATAAATCCAAGTATGTCGGTGCAAGAACGTATTTATAATATCTTCACTACAGTTCTCTGCCTTTCTTCACCGTTTTTCAGAATATATGGAACCCTGACTGTCTTAAGCCTACTTTCGGCAAACAGGCTAATACATTCCGGATAAAGTTCCCATTCTAAGGCCAACCCTTTTTTCTTAATCGTATCAAGTGTGTCATCATTTTCGATCTGAAATACTTTCTGGCCTATTATCGGCCCTGTATCTTCTCCATAGTCAATAAAATGAACCGTACAACCGCCTATCTTGCACCCATATCGAAAAGTATCGCCATATCCATCTGTTCCGGGAAATGCGGGAAGTAGTGCAGGATGGATGTTCATTATGCGGGGGTGATCAGGATCCGTGTTCACCCTGTCGATAAAATACGGGGTTAAATTTCTCATAAAACCCGCCAGTATAAGAAGATCAAAAGGGTATGGTTTCATTTTGTTCAGAAGCTCTTTTTCGATAATAGCCCGTGTCATTATAAATGTTTCGGGTTTTTGGGAATTGACGTTCTCTAACACAAGAGTTTGCTTGGACAACAAATCATTAAAGTCAAAATCATCAGGCAGCAGGGTTTTATCCGTTTTCCTTTTAAATCGTTTTATAATGGATGAGTAGTCCACAACAAATGTAGGAATTTTATGCCTGCGAGCCCTTTCAATGCCTTTTGCAGCCGGATTGTCCGAACCTACAAATACCAGGTTACCTTTTATTTTTCCTGTTTCACAGGAATCGATTATAGCCTTCAGGTTTGTCCCACTTCCTGATATAAGCGCTCCTATACGAAAATTTTTATCCATTTTAAAGCTTTCCGTGCATAGCCAGATCATCAAGCCCTGGGCGGTCTGAAATTTTTATTTCCCTGCCGCTTACTTCTATTAGATTCTGACTGCTCATTTTTGTGAAAATTCGTGACAAAGTTTCAGGGATGGTTCCAAGGAGGCTGGCCAGTTGTCCTTTTGAAATCGGCAAAGAAATATGATCTCCTGTTTCTTGCTCATCGGCGAGATAAATAAGGTAGGAAGCAAGGCGCCCGGGAACCTCTTTTAAAGAAAGATTTTCAATCTGAATGGTAAATTCCCTTAGCCGCAGTGAAAGAACAGCAAGCATACTCATGGCCAGGGATGGATTGTCGGCAATAAGCGCAACAAATGCGGCTCTGGGGATAAAAAGCAAGTGGCTTTTGGAAATTGCCTCAGAGCTCGCAGGAAATGACCGCCCGGCATAAACAGCAACCTGTCCGAACGTTTCTCCAGGCCCTACAATATGAAGAATGTGTTCCTTTCCTTCAGGTGAAACTTTAAAAACTTTCACCCGTCCTTTTACCACAATATAGAAGCCGTTTCCTTCATCTCCTTCAGTAAAAATTATTTTGCCTTTCATTAATTTTTTTTCAACAGCTATCTGCCCAACTTGTTTTACCTGGTCTTCAGAAAGGCCACTGAAACTGGGAATATTTAATAGAAAGTTTTGTTTGCTATCCATATTATTCTCTTTGTTTTAAAAATAAGGGCTTCGCTTGAGGCTTAAAAGCCGACGCAGCCGGCTGCTCTTCAAGTTTTCGAAGGAAACGCTCCTCAAGTCCCGAAGGGACGGTCCTTACATATTGCGTCTTACATTAACATTCATACTGTCATAACTGCGAAAAATAAGCTTTTCTTTTTCAAGACGTTTTTGAGGAAGAGGCTCAAGCTGCGTTGCAGCCGAGCTCTTTAGTATCTCCTCTTTTGAAGGAATAGCATTAAGTCCCTCGCCCATCTTTTTCCCGGATACTGTGTCCAGCACAATAGCGATTTTCCCATCCGAAGCGACAGAAAAAGGAATTTGATATTTATTAAGAAGTCTGGAAGCGGCAATAATTTCTCTCTCTCTTGACCCCAGAGAGCCAGCCACACATTTAACGGCCATCAAACGCTTGCCATCCAGACTTACCACCAGGTCGACGCTCGACCGGTAATCTTTCCCACCGATTTCAATCTCAAGGGGTACATCAACTTCGATGTCTTCTTTTGCATATCCTTTTTGCTCAACCAGAACCCGTTCTACTCTTTGTCGGTTAGCCTCAGGACCTACGTCCGGGATCTCTTTTCCGGTAATGAAATCGATGATAACGTCAACAGGTTTATTTAAATCCGCCAATATTTACCTCCTATCCACTAATTATCCACTTAAGACAGGCCCCTTCGATCGTTTATCTTTCTTCTTTCCAGGTTTTTGTCTATTCCCTTGTAAATAAACCGACTTAAAGTGAATATTTTTCTCCTATCCTTTTTAGAGCGTCTGTCAACAGGTGAAGATTCCTCTTTTGACATTACAGCCTCCTTGG
>JASJGP010000539.1:0-4302 GCA_033791485.1 Desulfobacterales bacterium
TTTGGCGGGCCCAGTTTTATTGTTTCCTGCGGAGAAGCTTCCGGCCTGAGGGCTCTTGAAACAGGTGTCAGATTTCTTCAAAATGGCGAAGCAAACAGCATGCTTGTTGGAGCTATTGATCTTTTCGGTGACGTACGCAGCATCATTACATCAAACAAAATTACACCATTTTCAAAACAGGATAAAATTCGCCCCTTTGACATTTCTGCAGACGGCACCCTTCCAGGTGAAGGAGCCGCCGCACTTGTACTGAAGAGACTTGATACCGCCATAAAAGACGGTGACAGGATTTATTCCGTAATCAAAGGAATTGGGAGCGCAAACGGCGGAGGCATTGAAAAAAGTGTACCTTCAAAGGAATCCTATATGCTGTCGATGAAGCGCTCTTTTAAGGATGCAGATATTTCACCATCTTCCATAAGCTTTATTGAAACCCACGGCAGCGGAGACAGATTACAGGACTTAGTAGAATCGGAGGCACTTAACGAATATTTTTCAAAGAACCCGGACAGTAAAGACAGACCATGTGCATTGGGTTCTGTGAAAGCAAATGTCGGACATGCCGGTGCTGCTGCCGGGCTTGCGTCACTTGTTAAAACGAGTCTTAGCCTGTACCAGGAAATAATCCCTCCTTTAAATAATTTTACCGAGCCGGTTGACAGCCTCCGGCGCAACAAAGCTTTCCATATCCCGGTCTGTCCTCAGTTTTGGCTCAGAGACAGACAGGACGGTCCCCGCAGGGCATGTGTCGCATCCATGACCACCGACGGTACATGCATGCATGTTGTCCTTGAAGATTTTGATTATTCATCGACTGATAACATACCGGCTCAAATACAAAAAAAGATTTCAAAGGAAAGAAAAAGGCCATTGGGAAATAGTCCTTACGGCCTGTTTGTAGTTGAAGGAGACAGCAAAGATTCTTTAATAAAAGGTCTTGACTCTCTTTTACTCCATGTAAAAAGAAAGTCTTTGGCCGCATACGAAAATATTGAACACCTTGCCCGCAGCTGGTATCTTGAAAACAAACTAAATCCTGATAAAAAATATGTTGTTTCAATTACGTCAGGTGATATTTCCCGGCTTGAAAATTTAATTTCCAATGCAAAAGATGCAGTATTATCCGATACCCCTCAAAGAGCAAACGGATCAGGTGGTATTCATTACTCTTTAGACCGCCTGGGTCTGTCAGGTGAAACAGCATTTGTCTTTCCCGGTTCAGGAAACCATTATATCTCAATGGGCAGGGGTATTGGTTTGCAGTGGCCAGATATCCTCCGTAGGATGGATGCAAAGACCCTTCGGTTAAAAACCCAGCTCCTTCCAGGTTGCTTTGTCCCACAAAGAATTTCATGGTCACCAGGATGGGAGAAAGATGCCAGGGATAAAATCATATCCGACCCGCTTAATATGATTTTTGGCCAGGTTGCGCATGGCGGTGTTGTTTCCGGCCTCATGAAATACTTTGAGCTGAAACCTTCCGCGGTTATTGGATACAGTCTTGGTGAATCGGCAGGACTTTTTGCAATGGGCGCATGGCCTGACCGCAGTCAAATGTTAAAACGCATGCATAAGACAGACCTTTTTTCAACCTCACTCGCAGGCCCGTGTCATGCTGCCCGAAAAGCATGGTCTCTGCCGCCTGACGAAGATGTTAGCTGGTGTGCTGCGGTGATTAACCGCTCTGCTGATAATGTACGAAAAGTGATTAAAAACTGGCCGACCACACGGCTTCTAATCATCAACACCCCCGATGAGTGTGTAATCGGAGGCAGAGAAGTTCATGTAAAAGCTGCCATAAATATGCTTGGTTGTACGGCACTTTTCTTAGACGGCGTTATTACAGTCCACTGCGACGCCGCAATACCTGTTGCGGAGGCATACAAGGCCCTTCACATTTTTCCGACCAGCCAGCCGGATGACCTGAGATTTTACAGCTGTTCCCTTGGGCATTCATACGATCTCACAAGTGAAAGCACTGCATCTTCAATTTTAGACCAAGCTCTCACTGGCTTCGATTTTCCTGCCGTAATAAAACAGGCATATAGTGACGGCGTCAGAATCTTTCTGGAAATGGGACCCGGATCATCCTGCACGAGGATGATAAATAAAATTCTTAAAAATAAACCGCATTTAGCTGCGAGCGCATGTGTTAATGGTGAAGACGATTATATTACGATTTTAAATGTTTTAAGCGCCCTGTCAGCGGAACGTGCTCCGGTTAACCTGGATAAACTATACGGAAATGATTCTTATCCTCCGACAGTTCACTTAAAGGATAAGAACAAATCCGCCGGCATAATAAGCATAATTATCGGAGGAAAATCTCCAGCCCCTGTTCTGCCCTACCTGAAAAGTAAAAAACAAGTAGCCAGCAATCAGCAACCAGCAACAAGTAACCAGCAAAGCCAGTTGGAGCGAAGCGGAAATCCCGCTGAAAGCGGGGCATCCGCTACTCCCGATAAATCGGGACCTCCGCTTCGCTCCGACCAGCATCAAGACCTCATTAAAACAATGGCTGAAAATATTGAAGCCACCTCAAAAGCTCATCAAAAATTTTTAGACTTTTCAAGCAACTTAACAAAAAACTTTGCAAAAACATTTTCCATTCAAACAAGGCTTCTGGAAACCGTTATCAAAGATAAAGGGTTGGTTCCTGAAGGTGAAGAGAAAGAAGCCGTGTTTTTACAACATCGCTTTTATCCGGAACCGGCCTTTTCCCGTGATATGTGCATGGAATTTGCCACAGGCTCTGTTGAAAAAGTACTTGGCCCTGAATTTGCCGTTGTCGATACTTATAAGGCAAGGGTGCGCCTTCCGGATGAACCACTGATGCTTGTTGACAGGATCATTTCAGTAGAGGGTGAAAAGGGCTCCCTTGGCCATGGCCTCGTTGTTACAGAACACGATGTGCTTCCCGATGCTTGGTATCTTGACGGTGGGCATGCGCCGGTATGCATCTCAGTGGAAGCCGGACAGGCAGATCTCTTTTTATGCTCCTACCTGGGTATAGACCATGTAGCCAAAGGTGAAAGAACGTACAGGCTTCTTGACGCAAATGTCGTATTTCATACAGGTCTGCCACAACCCGGTGATACTATTCGTTACGAAATTGAAATAGAAAAATTTGTGCGCCAGGGAGATACTTATCTTTTCTTTTTCAGCTTTGAAGGAAGAATCGGCGACACACCGCTAATAAGCATGTCAAAAGGATGTGCAGGATTTTTTACAGAAGATGAGGTGATAAATTCAGGAGGCATTATCCTTACCGATGAAGATACCATGCCCCTGAAGGGTAATAAAATTCCTGACTGGAAAAACCTTGTCGAGTTATATCCTGAAAGCTATAACGATGATGCTGTTGAAGCACTTCGAAAGGGCGATCTTTCTATGTGTTTTGGCTCTGAGTTTAACGGTATCAATATTGCTGAACCGCTCAGACTCCCCGGTGACCGGATGAAACTGGTCGACCGAATTCTTTCTCTCGATCCTTTTGGTGGTCGATACGGACTCGGTTCTATAAGGGCCCAAGCGGATATTCATCCGGATGACTGGTTTTTGACCTGTCATTTCAAGGATGACATGGTCATGCCCGGCACTCTTATGTATGAATGCTGCGCCCATACCCTCAGGGTATTTATCCAGCGGATCGGCTGGGTAACTGATAAACCCGGAGTTTGTTATGAACCTGTCCCTGGTGTTGAAAGTGTTCTCAAATGCCGCGGGCCTGTTACTCCGAAAACCAGCCATGTTATTTACGAGGTGGATATAAAGGAACTGGGATACGCACCCGAACCTTATGTGATTGCCGATGCCAAGATGTATGCAGACGGCCACCATATCGTTATGTTTAAAGACATGTCCATGAAAATGACCGGAATAACGCGTACCGAAATTGAATCCTTCTGGAAAGAAAAATCAAATTTAACATCTAAAATCCAGCATTCGACATCCAGCATCCCGCAACCCGCGATATTTGACCGCAGCCACATTATAGAATTTGCAACCGGAAAACCTTCAAAAGCATTCGGTGACAAATATAAACCATTTGACAGTGAAAGATTCATTGCCCGACTCCCCGCACCCCCATATTCCTTTATCGACAGAATTACATCCATCGAGCCTAAGCAGTGGCTCTTAAAACCAGACGGATGGGTTGAAGCAGAATACGACGTAAACCCTGATGCATGGTACTTCAGGGCAAATCGAACCTCTTCAATGCCCTATTGCATCATAACTGAAATAGCGCTTCCAGCCTGTGGATGGCTTGCTTCATATATGGGATCTGCCTGAAAAAGTGAA
>JASJGP010000540.1:0-4566 GCA_033791485.1 Desulfobacterales bacterium
GATGTCGGAAAAGAAATTAAACATAGCAGTGGCAGGAGCAACGGGTGCGGTAGGAAACCAGATGCTTACGTGCCTTGAGGAAAGAAACTTTCAGGTAAAATCGATTAAGCTTTTAGCTTCACGGAAATCGGTCGGTCGCAAGCTGCGTTTCAGGGGCGATTTATTAGCTGTTCAAGAATTAGCGGAAGAATCTTTTAAAGAAATGGATATAGCGCTTTTTTCTGCTGGTGGAACTGCAAGCAAAAAATATGCACCACTTGCGGCGAAGGATGGATGTGTAGTAATTGATAACTCAAGCACATGGCGAATGGACCCCAAAGTCCCACTGGTTGTTCCGGAAGTAAACCCTCATGCAATCGCCGGTTATACAAAAAAGGGGATTATCGCAAACCCTAACTGTTCAACCATACAAATGGTTTTGCCGTTAAATCCCATACATAAAAAATACGAAATAAAAAGGATAGTGGTTTCAACATATCAGGCTGTATCCGGAACAGGGAAGAAAGCAATAGATGAGCTTTTCGAACAGACCAGAGCGATGATCAATTTTCTCGATTACGAGAAGAAGGTTTATCCCCATAGAATTGCATTTAATTGCATCCCTCATATAGACGTTTTTTTGGATAATGGTTATACAAAAGAAGAAATAAAAATGGTTAACGAAACCAGAAAAATATTAGAAGATGATAATATCGGTATCACAGCGACAACCGTTCGTGTACCGGTTTATTTTGGACATTCTGAGTCGGTTAATATTGAAACGAAAAAGAAAATATCAGCTAACGAAGTGAAATGTCTGCTTGAAAATGAATCTGGAATAAAAGTATTGGATAACCCTAAGAAAAATATTTATCCGCTTGCTATTGACGCTGCCGGACAGGATCTTACTTTAGTTGGGCGAATCAGAGATGATGAATCCGTCAAAAACGGTATTAATATCTGGATTGTGGCGGACAACATACGTAAGGGTGCAGCAACAAATGCAGTCCAGATAGCTGAAATATTGGCAAAGGATTATTTGTAGGGAGTATAAAAGTTGGATCGAATACCTATTACAAAACAAGGCTATGAAGTTCTTAAAAGGGAACTGAATAATTTAAAAAAAGTTGAAAGGCCTCAAAATATAAAAGCGATTGAAGAAGCTCGCGCTCACGGGGATCTTTCAGAAAATGCGGAATTTGATGCCGCAAAAGATCGGCAGGGTTTTATTGAAGGCCGAATTGGTGAATTGACATTTAAACTGGCAAATGCGGACATAATTAACACTGACGAACTTCCCAGGGACATGGCTGTATTTGGCTCAAAGGTAGTTATTGAAAATATAGATACAGGTGAAAATATTGAGTATCAGCTTGTAGGACCTGAAGAGTCTGATATTGAGAAAGGCCGAATATCTGTTTCATCACCACTGGGAAAAGAAATTATAAGAAAAAGACCGGGAGATGAGTTTGCCCTCCAGGTTCCAGGGGGCAGAAGAAATTATGAATTGGTAGAGATATTATAATCGTAGATTATGGAGGATATAAAGTGGCACGCATTACTGTGGAAGATTGCTTAAGAAAAGTACCAAATCGTTTTACACTGGTGAACATGGTTTCAAAACGTGTAAGGCAGATACGTGAGGGATCCGAGTACCTGGTTAGCTCTCCCAAGAATGAAGATATTGTTGTTTCTCTGCGGGAAATTGCTGCAGGGAAGGTTATTATTAAACCGGAAGCAGAGCCGGAAATAGAACCCGAAATAGAGCCGGAAGCAGAAAAAGATGAATTAGCTGCTGAAATCTGATTTTGTCGTTTGACAGTAATACATACAAAGCACTGAACAGATTTGCAGGTAAGGCTCTGCACCATTACGATATGATTTCTGATGGGGATCGAATTGTTGTAGGGCTTTCAGGTGGAAAGGACAGCCTCACCATGATGTGGATATTAAAGGAAAGGCTGGCCCGTATTCCTGTTAATTATGATCTGTTTGCTGTTTATATCGATCCTGGGTTTAAGGGGGGATTTGGCCGGACCCTGGAAAAATATTGTGAAGAATCAGGATATAAGCTAAGGGCTGAATATACGGATTTTGGAATTGTCGGACACAGTGAGAAAAACAGGGAAAACCCGTGTTTTCTTTGTTCCAGGCTGCGCAGAAAGCGCCTTTTCGAAATTGCAGACGAGCTTGGATGCAATAAGCTGGCGCTGGGACATACCAAAGATGATATAATTGAGACCCTGTTTTTAAATATCTGCTATGCAGGTGAGATAAGTACAATGATTCCTTCCCAGACATTTTTTAAGGGAAGATTTACGGTAATAAGGCCACTGGCGTTTGTTGACGAGGATTTAATAAAAAGATTTGCAAAAGAACATAACTTTCCTGATTTTATTAATCAATGCCCCAGCGCCGGTACTTCTAAACGTCATGAGATAAAGACACTTTTAAACCAGCTGTACAGTAATAACAGAAAAATTAAAGGTAATATCTTCAGGGCCATGAGTAATGTTAAAAACGACTACTTATTAAAATAAAGATGAAAGACATTCAAAATCAGCGCGACTATCGCAATATACCAATTGATAAGGTTGGGATAAAAAACCTGCGATATCCCATAACCGTTCTTGACCGGAAAAACGGATATCAGCATACAGTTGCATCTATAAATATGTATGTTGATTTGCCTCATAAAAACAAGGGAACACATATGAGCCGGTTTGTTGAAATTCTTCATCTGTTTCGACCGGAAATTTCTTTAAAAAAGATTTCAGATGTTCTGGATGAAATGAAAAAACACTTGAATGCAGCATCTGCTCACATTGAAGTAACTTTCCCCTATTTTATTAAAAAGAATGCACCTGTAAGTAAATCTCCAGGCCTGATGGACTATAGCTGCAAAATTGCAGGGTCGAGCGGCCCGGATGGTAAACTTGATCTTGTTTCGGAAGTTGCGGTACCGATTTCTTCAGTATGTCCATGTTCAAAAGAAATAAGTGCATTTGGTGCACATAATCAACGCGGAGAGGTAAAGGTAAGCACACGATTTGAAAAATTTATTTGGATGGAAGACATGATTGAGCTGGTGGAAGAGTCTGCTTCGTGCGATGTCTATTCTGTACTAAAACGTGTTGATGAGAAATGCGTTACTGAAAAAGGTTTTTCAAACCCAAAATTCGTTGAGGATATTGTTCGAGATGTTTCCAAAAAGCTGTATGCGGACGACAATATCACCTGGTTTTCCGTTAGTGCGGAAAATTTTGAGTCCATCCACAACCACAGCGCGTTTGCACATATTATAAGCAAGAAAGATAATCATTAGAAGTTGTCCTTGCAATTTACGCTATAATTAAGTTTTTTCATAATCCTTCTTGTAGATTTTCCGGGTGTATTTATAAACACCACAAATCGATAGAATTGCCCCTTTGTGTTTTCAATATAACCCGCTCTTGTGTTTATCCCTCTAAGAGTACCTGTTTTATAAAATTCTTTGTTTTCATGGCGCATCAGGCCATGGTAAGGCTCGAACGCTTTGAGAATCTTTTCCATGTCTTTTGCGGAAGTCCTGTTTTTCCTGGATATCCCCGAACCTTCAATAATCTGAGTATGTTCCAGATAAAGAATATTTTTTGCATAAGATAATGCTGCCAAAACACCTTTATCAAGGGTTCCGGGCGGGCCATAAGCTTTTGCTCCTGCAGCGATGAGCAGTTGATTGGTCGTGTAATTATTTGAAAACTCAAGAAGTCGCGATATGATTTCTTCCAGAGAGAATTTTGAGAAATATCTGAAGATTAAACGGTCTTTGTTTTTATGAACTCTACCTGTCTTTACAATGCCGGTAGTTTGTATCCCTTCGTTATTTAAGAAATAGTTAATAAGGTGTCCGGCATAAAATGTGCACTCATTATTATTGTGTGAAAAGACAATCCTCCCATGGGGCAGTCCGAGTTTTTTTATTCTTTCCAGAGCAAAAGGCAGAAGAGGAGTTTGAGGTTCGGCACTGACATAGATGCCATTTGTCTGTTTGAAGTTTACAGTATTAAAATTAACACAAAGGGCGCCGTTTGGGGCATCATACGGTTGGGTTGATGACGAGACTCCGGGAATCGTCAGGGGTTGTGCAAAATATGAATAATCTAAAACAATGTCGCTGACTTTTTTAATCTTCGTACCAACGTTCTTTGATATTTCCTGTAGAACTTCTGAGATAAGCAGAGGATCGCCGTAACCCTTTATTTTGAGGTTTATTTCGTTATCAAGGTAGAATTCAGTAACAAATTTGTAATCAAGTCCGAGATAATGCAAAGCTACCAGAGCTGTAAAAATTTTAAGTGTGGAAGCCGGAATTAGCATTTTTTCGGAATTTTTTGAAAAGAGGATTTTGCCGTCAGGAGAAGTAACAAGCAGAGCGTCATGCTTTCCGATCAGATTTTCAAAATCGTCTCGTGTTTTTGCATTAAGGCCTGTTACCTCCCAGGGAACTGCAATCGAGAGACACATGAAAAAAGTGAATATAAAGAATTTCAGCGAATTGGTTGATTTCATAATGACAGCTTTTATTGACTTTCAACAATAATCGTA
>JASJGP010000541.1:0-4913 GCA_033791485.1 Desulfobacterales bacterium
TTGTCCTTTAGCAGGGTCTGTTGGGTCTAAATTACATGCCTGGATTCTGCAATCAAAAATTGTGCCGTCCTTTCGAACCAATCGTGTTTCTACATGACTGATTCCTGTTTTTACAATGCCTTCATAAAGTTCCCTGCCAACCCGATTATACTCCTTATCATCCGGGTAGAGAATCCTTACGTTTTGTCCGATCTTAGAACCTTGTTCGTAACCGGTCATGCGGTACATCATCTCATTTGCCCAATCCAGCTTGCGGTTGAGGACCAGGCAAATTCCCACAGGCGAAGTTTTGAGAATTGCCTTCATTCTTTCCTGGCTTTCTTGCAGCGCCTTTTCAGCTCGCCTGCGTGTAACAATATTGGTTATCAGGAAAAAAATGATAAGCGTAAGTATGATTATACTTACAAAAAAAGCATTATTGGAACGCAACAGCATTATATCTCCTAACGGACTATATTAGTTTATTTTCTACTGGAATAGTATACCACAAGAAGGCAGTGAATGCACTATCTTAAAACATTGTAATAATTACAGGATTTTTACTTGTTACACTTTCCGATGCGCTGGCCGGTCATTGTCATTTTCATTTCTCCCTGCCCCGGCATGTCCATCATAACGACTCCATCGAACCGGTCACCTTTATAAGTGATTTTGCCGCTGCTTTTCACTTCGCCCTGCTGAGAGTCGCAAACCATCTCCCAGGATACTGTTTTGCCTTTTGTTTTGACGTTTTTCATACGGCATTCCTGGCCGGACTGAGACTGGTTGGGCACAGGATCTTGATCCGTCAAACACTGAGTATACGTAATCGGCGGCATGGGCACTGGCATTCCCGGTATTTCCATCTTTGAGGTAATTTTCCACAGACCTTCATTGAAAAGGGAACCTGCAAATGAAACTGAAACAAAAATAAAGAAAATAGCCAGGAACATAGTAAGGGTAAAACATTTTTTTTTACACATTCGATTTCTCCTTTAGCTTTTAAGTACTTAGAATATTAGCTTCTTAACCACATCCCAAACCTCGTCCTTTCCCTGTCGTGATTTTGCTGAAAACAAAATCAAATTATCTTTATCTGCTGAAAGAGTGTTTGAGATTTCCTTTAATTGCTTTTGCTGCCTTGTTTTTGAAAGTTTATCGGATTTGGTCAATACGGGTACAGATGGAATGCCGTAGTGATTGAGCCAGTCGAGCATATTCATCTCTTCCGGACCGGGGGTACGCCGGAGATCCATAATCAGTACTACACCTTTAAGCGTCTTTCTCGTTGTAATATATGTTTCAATCATAGGTCCCCATTTTTTTTTAACAGACGCCGGAACCTTTGCATAACCATATCCTGGAATATCTACAAAAGAAAACTTTTCGTTTATGTTAAAAAAATTGATAAGCTGGGTTCGACCGGGCGTAGAACTGGTTTTTACCAGACGTTTTCTGTTTACAAGAGTATTGATAAGGGAAGATTTGCCGACATTAGAACGCCCGGCAAAAGCGATCTCCGGCAAAACAGCTGGAGGATACTGGGATGGCTTAACAGCGCTTGTAATAAATTCAGCAGATTTAATTATCAAGATACTTCTCCAGCCTGTTCATTCCTTCGGTGATGTTCTCCATTGAGTTTGCATAGGAAAATCTGAGGTATCCTTCGCCGTTTTTTCCAAAATCGATACCCGGAGCTACACCCACATGGGCCTTTTCCAGTATATCAAAGGCAAGTTTATAGGAGTCATCGGATATGTGCCGGGCATTTGCGAAGACATAAAACGCTCCGGTAGGTTCAACGGTAATCCCAAGCCCCATCCCCTTTAACCGCTTAATCATATATTCTCTTCGCTCATTATACGTCTTCCTCATTTTTTCGACATCATCCCCTGCTTCCTTAAGGGCGGCAATTCCCGCCTTTTGAACCATGGAATTTGCAGAAATAAAAAAGTTCTGATGAAGTTTCTGCATGGGGCGGATAAATGGTTTTGGCGCAATCAGATATCCAAGACGCAGTCCTGTCATTGCATAGAGTTTAGAAAAACCGTTTAGTACAAATGCATTCTCTGTAAACTCCAGGATTGAATGCTCAACTCCTTCATAAACCAGACCCTGATAAATTTCATCTGAAATGATGTAAGGTGAAAATTCTGCTATCGCCTTCATTCGGCTTTCAGATAAAAGATTTCCCGTGGGATTAGAGGGTGAGTTTATTAAAATAGCCTTTGTTTTGTCTGAAATCTTTTTGCTGATTTCTTCAGGCCTGTACTGAAAACCGTCTTCCTGGTAAACTTCAACCGTAACAACTTCCCCTTCTAAAAAACGGATAAAGTTAGGATAGCAGGCATAATGGGGATCTGAAATAATGACCTGATCATTTTTTTCAAGCAGCACGGAAAACAAAAGGAACATGGCAGGAGAAGTGCCTGACGTTATAATAATCTGATTCGGGTCAACTGAAACCTTGTATGCGGAAAGATAGTGCTCACAAATTGCATTTCTAAGTTCAAGTAGGCCCAGACTGTGGGTGTAGTGGGTATGGCCTTCATCAAGGGCCTTGCAGGCGGCAGCTTTAATACATTGAGGAGTATCAAAATCCGGCTCGCCCACTTCCAGGTGGATTATATGAGTCCCTTCACGTTCCATCTCGTGAGCTTTTTCAAGGACGTCCATGACAATAAATGATGTAATTTTTTCTATTCGTTTTGCAATCAATTTTCTATCCTTTCTTTATTAACAATCACGAAAACACGAAAGAGTTAAAGCACGAAATAAAACTTTAAAGTTCTCCTCTCTGTTAGTTGATGAAAAGGGTTCCGGGATTCAAGGATCCAAGGGGTCGAGTGCTTTTTTTCTACCGATTTGATAAGTGCTTTTCCGCCTCAGGCGGATCAACCTCTCCTATCCCAACTTGTAGTATCTCTAATTTATCAGTATCAATATAGCTGATAGGACATTTGCTAAACTTTTAATTCTTTATAATTCTTAATCATTTTTATCCGCCTGTTCTATGGCGGATCACTCGAACCCCTGACCCCTTGAATCCTTGAATCCTATTTAAAGAATCATACGACCTTATTAAGCGGATACTCAATAATACCTTCAACACCGTTTTTAAGAAGCTGGGGGATAAGATCCCTTACAACACTTGAATCAACCATTATCTCAACGGAAAACCAGTCTGTCTGGTATAGATGGGCAACCGTAGGTGCATTTAAGCTTGGCAGCATGGCAACAACCTTTTCCATTTGTTTTTCCGGAACATTCATTTTCAAACCTACAAGTTTTTCTCCAAGAAGGGCGCCTTTAAGCAAAAGGGCGATCTGCTCAACCTTTTCCCTCTTATCCGGATCCTCCCAAGCCCTGTGGTTGGCAATAAGCTGGGTGTTTGTCTGCATCAGCTCATGTATAATACGCAGACCGTGGGCCTTTATGGTACTTCCTGTCTCTGTAACCTCTACAATGGCATCAGCAAGCCCTGATACAACTTTTGCCTCGGTAGCTCCCCAGGAAAATTCAATATCTACATTAATTTTTCGCTCCGAAAAATAATTTTTTGTAAATTCTACGAGTTCTGTTGAAATCTTTTTCCCTTCAAGGTCTTTAAGTGTATTGATAGGTGAATCGTATGGAACGGCAAGAACCCATCTGGCAGGTCTTGCGCTTACCTTGGAATAAACAAGGTCCTCCACAACATGGACATCGGAACTGTTTTCAGCTATCCAGTCCTTGCCTGTAAGCCCGGCGTCAAGTGTGCCGCTTTCAACATAGCGGGACATCTCCTGTGCCCTGCAGATCGCGCATTCTATTGTATCATCATTTATCTCCGGAAAATAACTTCTTCCATTGACGTTAATCTTCCATCCGCAACGTTTGAACAGTGCAATGGTCGCATTTTGAAGACTTCCTTTAGGAAGCCCGAGTTTTAACTTGCCTTTCATTTATGATATACCTCCTTCGGGTCAAAAACCCGTTCTTCAGTTATTTCGACAGTTCCATTTTCAACTTTTTTATAAAAACAGCTTCTATATCCTTTGTGGCAGGCAGCACCGCCGATCTGTTCAACTTTAAAAATAACCGTGTCATCATCACAATCGATCCTGATTTCCCTGACAATCTGCATATTCCCGGAAGTTTCTCCCTTTATCCACAGTTTTTGCCGACTGCGACTGAAATAAGTGGCTTTTCCGGTGGAAAGGGTCACCTCCCATGCTTCTTTATTTATATAGGCAAGCATCAATACTTCACCTGTTTCATAGTCCTGAGCAATTGCAGGTATCAGTCCTCCGGTTTTTTTAAAATCAAGTTTTATCATAAAATTTAATTTCTTATTCTACAGTTCACCAGAATGTGGTGGCACATAATGATCTTGTTGTTTAATTTTCATGCAATAAGCACAAAGCGAACCGATTTACCATGAAGTTGTACTCCGCTGAAAGCGAGGTTGAATTTTGATGGCATCTCAAAAAGTCAATAAATGGATTTTTTGTCATTCCGGCAAAAGCCGGAGTTAAGTATTTTCAGTTAGTTGCGACCACTCTGGATTCCGGCTTTCGCCGGAATGACGGTTTTTTTCGAAGCCGTCAATTTTGATTCCTATTACCTGTGAAGTACTCGTACACATACATAAAGTCAATTTATTTTTAAATTTAACGGTGCCTTGCTTAATAGATTAAAACCTGGTAGGAAAGCCCAAAACTATCTTATGGGAGTGTTGAAAATATGCCTCAACGAAGAAGTACCACTGAAATATTAAAAAAACGCGCCAGGCCGACTGAAGGAATCAGTGCAAGGTTAATTCTTAAATATTCCCTGTTGGCAGCGGCTATTTTCATTTTATCCGGCGCACTTACATCAGCTATAATTTATTTTTATTTAAGCAAAGATCTACCTAAAATATCTTCTTTAACCGAGTATCATCCTTCTATAAT
>JASJGP010000542.1:0-7126 GCA_033791485.1 Desulfobacterales bacterium
CCGTAAAAACATTTTAAGCGCCGAGTAGTTTCGCTCGCCTATTTTAAAAGTTTCATTCCTACCCATAGGGTTACCACAACCGGCTGCCTTAACCACCAAACTGGACTTTGGCTGTTCGCTGGTAAACCTGACCAGGGGCAAATATATTTTGCAATAAAGTTAATGCACCTTTTACAAAATTAAGGGAATGTACAAACATACTCTGATTGCCGGTGTTAGCACTACTTATGTTTTTTGTTAATTTTAACAGTTGTGAGCCGCAATTTTTAAGACGGATGGAGTATGGCTCTTTGACCGATTGAGCCAGTTTCGTCAAGGTAAGATCATCTGGAAGAACTTCTAAAGTTTCTGCCAGCTTATTCATTACATGCGTTCTCTTTTTTTCCAGAGAACGCATATTAAAAAGCAGTTTTTCTTTTTGTGCGGAAGCCTTATTTAATTCGTTAAGCTCTGAAGCTAAAACCGCTTCCTTTTCTTTCTTAAAAACAGGAAGCAGGGATCGAAATATTTCTATTTCGTCTTCAAGTAGTTCCAGTAATTCTTTTAATAACAATTCCATGCAGATTTCTCATCCTCAAATCGGTAGTTTAGGTATCCTTGTGTGGTATGTTGTCGTAATAATAAACATTTAACTACTCAACCTTTTGACAAAGCCTGTAGTTACAGCAGTTCATAAAGGATAGATTCTTTTAACATCTTGAACGCAATTTTTTTTCCGTCAATTCTGTATGTTCCTTGGTCGATTTCCTCTTTCAGCTTCGCTACTTTTTCTTCCCTGATATTGGGAAGTTCTTTTATAAACTTTGTCGCTTCCTGTATCTCTTTTGACTTGGGCGATAATACAACTTTATTCTCTTTAACCGTCTGGGACGAGCCCTGTTTGGTTAAACAGTCTATCTTCCTGTTATCCTTGATATTACTAACATATTTCCGGATATTTAAAGAAGAATTGTTATCATTTATTTTCATTGCCCCTCACGGTCGCTTCATTTAATGGGTTATCTCATTGAATTAATAAATCGTTTGCTCATTCAATTTTCCAAAAATACAAAGTACGAAATACTAAACAAATTCGAATGACCAACATCCTAAATTTAAAACGAATAATGTATTTCATGTTTTAAAAGATTATTATGTGACTTCCTATATTGTTTTGGTCATTTGCTATTCGAATTGCGGTATTGTTTCGGTTTTTGATATTCGAGTTTTGGATTTATTTTATCTAATTTTAATATCGGCATAAATGACAAAACCTTTAGTTCTTTTTTCACATTCTCATTTTGTTTATAGCCTTTACTGAGCTGTTCCATTAATATTGAAGAAAAACCTATTTCACTTTTATAGGCGAACTGTTTTGCCATATGCGTATCTAACATGGAGGTATTGATTTTTTCAGCCCCTCTTCCTAATATAAACTGTGATTTATCAATAGTTTGTCTCATCTTATTAAAAGAGAATTAATAAAAAGAGACTCGGATTCACAGCATGTTATTTTCAACTGAGAATCTCTTTGACCTGAGGAAGTATTCCTCCCTGTGTGTCGGCTGTAAAGAGCACAATAAGGAAGATAGGTGGTATCATGTACGGAAGAAGGAGTAAATAAGGTTGCAAGGATTAAGCGGTGGTTAATATCAACAGGGGCGTGTTATTTAAGACCATAATGAGGTTTGTCATTTTTAACCGTTCAGCCTGATTCCAAGTTTCTTGAGAACGTGAGGAATTTACTAATTTTATCGAGTTTTCCTTCTGTAGTATTGGTTGTGTTTAATGTGTCGACATAAAATGTATCCTGAAAACCCAGATAGCCTCGATGAGCTGTCTCGATCTCGCCGGCCACCACATCGTCCTGTTTTTTCTTTTTCAAGGCTTGAATTTGGCTCTCTGTGAGGATCAAACTTTCCTTTGCCATCTTTTCTTCGAGAGCTCTGAGGCGGTCTTCAAAGCAGGATATTTGATGACGCAACCAGACACTGCGAACACCGCTGGGTGAAATAAATACGCCCTTTTTCCGCAGCTCGTTGGTGGCTCGGACCTGACCATGGACTGGAAATTCGATGGCATATTCGACAACTTCGGTTTTGGTATGCTCATCGGCTCAATTTTTCAGATTGGGTTTGCGGCGATCTTTATCAATGAGGGAATTAACGCCACCTTCATCTACGGCCGTTTTGTAACGGTAAAAGGTATCTCTGAAAAATCCCATAATTCGGTAGAATTTGAAAACATTGCCCAATTCCTCTGCCAAATTTAAAAGTCCCACCTTGTGTTTAATGATTTTTTTGTTACCATGCAGCTTGAGGGTTACCTCCTTTGGTTTTAATGGTTTTGTTTTGGCTCCTTCCATCAAAATCGGTAACCCTCACTTTTTCAAGTGCGTTATCAGATTAAGTCTGAACTATTTCAATTTATAGTGTTCGATTTTGACTTTCTGACGATTTAAAAAATTGATCCACCGAGTTTCATTTTCAAATATTTTATTTTTATGGCAAGACTGTCCTGTTCCTTGTTTAATATCACCGGGTAATTATTACCTTCTGCCTTCTTGCTACCTAATTATAAGGATAATTTTTATTGAGCTTTAAATACAGTTCAACTTCTCCTGGCGTCACTCCAGCTTTCACCTTTCCTATTCTTCAACCAGATTTTTCCTTCTAAGTTTTGCTCTCAAACGGGTAATGGCTTTTGAATGAAGCTGAGAAACCCTGGACTCTGTTATGCCTAACACCTTTCCTGTTTCCTTCATAGTAAGTTCATCCATGTAATATAAAGAAATTACAAGTTTTTCTTTTTCCGGCAATTCTTCGATAGTTTTTGCAATAGCCACTTTTACTTCTTTAATCCCTGTCTGATTTAGCGCATCTTCATCTTTGTTATTAATAAACATTTCCGACAGGGAATTTCTTTTCTTATCAGAGGAATATCCCATCTCTTCAAGACTTATGATCGATATATTCGACATTTGTTTAATTTTGTGAAATTGTTCAAAGCTTACTCCCATTTCTTTTACAACTTCATGATCTTCAACATCTCCGCCTTTTTTTTGTTCGAGCTTTAAATAAGTTTTTTCCAGCTCTCTTACTTTTCTCCTGTTTGTTCTTGAAATATGGTCCCTTGACCTCAGTTCACTTAATACAGCACCTCTAATCCTGAATGCCGCATAAGTCATAAATTTATTATCCATGGCTGGATCATATCTTTCTATGGCCTGTATTAAACCAATAACCCCAACATTTAATAAATCGTCAATTTCTACATTTTTAGGAAGATAGACCGCTATTCTTTGAACAATGCGTTTTACATGAGGCAGATACTGCATTATGATCTGCTCCCTGCTTAAGCTATCATTCTTATTAAAATTGTTTTTTTGTTTTTCCGCCAATTGCATATAAATCACCTTGAAGCATATTTATTCGTAACAAGGTGCTTCCAGAATAAATTGGAATCTCCTTTTGTTGATTTTGAAGGCTTCATATTTTTTACTTTTTTCGCTAACATACCAAAGCATTTGCTCGCCGGACTATCCGGATATAATTCTAGTACAATCTGTTGCCGCCTTATACTCTTTGTAACCTTTTCATCAAATAAAACACATCCTAAATATTCAACCGAAATATCCAAAAATCTCTCAGCTACCATGTTCAACTGCCTGTATATCTCTCTACCCTCCTGATCACTTGCAGCCTGGTTGACAAGTAATTTACAATGCTTTTCCGAATATTTCACAGAAAGTACTTTCATTAATGCATAGGCATCAGTCAGGGAAGTAGGCTCCGGGGAAACAACTACTAAAATTTCCTGGGCCGAAGCATTGAGATCCAGAACATTCGTCGAAATTCCGGCGGCAGTGTCTATTAACAAGATATCAACAGAATCTATCAACAAATCAAGCTTTGTTAAAATTTGTATCTTTTGTTGTTCAGATAATTGGGTAAGCTCCTGGATACCCGAAGAAGCAGGAAGTATCTCTACATTTCCAGGACCTTTCAAGATTATTTCCCGCATGTTTTTTTCACCGGAAATTACATGTGACAGGTTATATTTCGGAGCCAGACCCAGCAACACGTCCAAATTTCCAAGGCCAAAATCTGCGTCAAGCATAAGCACTTTTTTCCCAAGCCTGCTTAATGCGAATCCGAGATTTGCAACAATATTTGTTTTCCCTACTCCTCCCTTACCGCTAGTTATTGCAATTACTTTTGTTTCTTTTTTGTTTTTTTTATCTGAATTTTCATTCTTTATCATACTATCTTTCTCTCTTATTCTTTTGGAAAGATTAATAACTTTTTTTTCTTTATCTTTTAGCTCCATTATGCGTCTATCACCTTGAACAACTCTATTAATTTAAAGTATCGGTTTTTCTACAACTTCCTGGAATTGAATTTCTTTAAGTAGCTGTTTTCCATGCTGAAAGTGTGGTCATATTAAATATTGATATTTGGAATTTTAATTGATTGAATTCCTTAAATTCAAAATCGAAAATGCAAAGAATTCCTTTATTCCACTATTCCAGCATGCCAATATTCCAATTGAGGCGAAGCCCAACTTGTTCCTTTGTAAAATAAACTAAATTTTTGCGAAAAACATCTGAATTTTGGGTTGCAATAAAATATTTTTTAATATCACTTTCTCTTCCTGTATATAGTATGTTGCATCTTTCGTGCCTATATTGACGACACTTGAAAATTTCAATAACGCCTTATTTTAATTGATAATAATATGACGTTATTAATATTTTTTAAATGGCGATGATGAAGAGTGTCAGGTTTTTGACGGTATTTGATAATTTGTTGACGATAAGTCTTTGGGGATTGATTATTTGCGATTGAAAATTGATGATTTAAGGATGAAAATCATTTTTAATTGGGGGAAATCTGTCAATGCACTCATTGAGCGGCCAAAGGCCTTATAGAGCATCTCTTCGTGCTTTGAAGAGCGGCCTATCGGCCTTTGAGGAGCGTCTTGCTATGCTGGACTTAAAGCTTCAAGCGAAGCGCTCCTCGAACGTAGTGCTCTTCAAACGAAGCGCTCAGCTTTTAACCGTGTCTATTTTTTTTGGAAAACTCAGTTATATCCTAGTGGACACCGACAAAGCGCATCGGTTTTCCGTCCTTATCGCGTTCAACAACCCGACCGATAACATAGAACCATCTTCACCCTTTTTTCGGATGTTTGATCCTAAATTCGTTTTCTACTCGCTCTGTTTCACCTCTGAAATGCGCTTGAAGCTTTGCCTCAAATTATAACTATCCATGTATTATTATACTACTTAATTTTTTTCAGAATAGCCCCAATTCCAACAATATCACTCCCATTAAAGCTTGATTAAAAAGATTTTCATGTACAAGTTGAAGATTTCTGTTTTAAATGGTCTAATAAGATTCTCTTATTTCTTGTTCCTAATATACTTTCTGTTTCCAAATAAGCGGACCTCATTATGTATTATTCATCATCGTATATTTCCAAATCTCGATAGACCTTTTTTGCACATTCAGGACAAATACTATGGCTAAATTCAGCTTCAGAGTGATCTCGTATATAACTTTCTATCTGATTCCAATAACCTTCATCGTCCCGGATTTTTTTACATGAAGAGCAAATAGGTAAAAATCCGCTCAACTTTTTCACTTCGCCCATAGCTATTTTAAGTTCACTGATAAGTTTCTTTTGTTCCTTCTCTATTCGCTTACGTTCGTCCATCTCTTTTTTGAGCACAATGTTAGCTAATAAAAGGACCCTTGATTCCCATTTTTCTATAAAATAAATTGTGCAAAGGGTTAAAAACCCTAAAAGGAAAAATATAAGGTGAAGAAAATCTTGGTATCCTATCTGTTTACCATCTATCAAGTCATTAGAATAAAGAAAGTGCATCTCTGTAAAAACTCCCAAAGCCATAAATACTATGGATAGACTTAATAGATATATTTTAGTGAACCTTATCTTTCTCATCCAATATCACTTAAAACTTAAAGAGATCAGTCATAAAATTTCTGACCCAAATTCAATTTTTCATGGAGAATTCCATATATATGTGCTCGGCACTTAAACAATAGGTTTCCTTGGATCTGATATTCCTCAGCACGGCCCTATTACCAGAATTGAACACTCATAGCCGCAGTGCTCATTCATGTGTATCTAAATCAGGGTAATGTTCTTTTGCACAATCAGGACAGAGGCTATGACTAATATCGGCTTGTAAATGTTTATGAATATAGACATCAACCTGTTTCCAATAACCTTTGTCATCTCTAATCTTTTTTACAAAAGGAGCAAGGTGGTAATATACCTCTTAATGTCTTAACCTCTAACAGGGCCTTTTTGAAGCTCAGCGATCAGTTTTTTTCTTTCATTCTCAACCTGCTTCCGTTTAGAAATATCCTCTTGTAATTCTGCATTCACTTCTTCCAACTCTAAATTTTTTTTCGATTTGCTCCAGCATATTATCAAATTCGCCTGTAAGGATACCGATTTCATCATTTCGCTTTATAGGGAGGCGAACTGAGAGATCGCCACTTTCCCCAAATACTAAAATATTTATCATTTTCGGCTATAAACTATAGAAACTAAGTTTTGTATATCATGAAAAGATCAATAGAATTTTTTACGGCATTTGAATAAAAGCTTTCTTTGATTTAAAGCAAAAAACATGCCATTTACATCTATATTGTTTTTTCCTAAATATTTAAATAAGATACAGTTATGATGAACATGGAAACAGAAACAAAAGTCAATATTATGACGCAGAAATAGAAAAATATGACTCCGAGAGGATAGGAAGGAGGATAAATAAAATAAGTTGAAAGATAGAACTTGATGGCGACGCCTTGCCTTTCCAGTTCATCCATGAGCTGAAAAAGATTGAATATCGAATCATGCAATAGGCGTGACAGAATTTCGGAGGGGGTTACTTCGATATTCGATATACTTCGGTTCAGAAAAAGTATTTACAAAACCGATTGTTACCATAGCTTCGGTGTCATGTGTGGATAAAGGCCAACCCCAGAGCAAGAGAGGTTTGTAAACTTTTTACGAATCCATCACTCTAAGGTGACGTCAAAATATTGGCAACTGCCAAAGATAATTTCCTTCAAGTTTTTTTATTAATATGCCGATATTAACTATTAGACGT
>JASJGP010000543.1:0-3359 GCA_033791485.1 Desulfobacterales bacterium
ATGAATAAAGCTCTCAGCGATAAAAAAATTATCAATAAAAAAATCCAGGAGATGTATTATATGGCCTGTTATGACTTGGATCGTTTCAGGCGTTTTGTATTTGAAAGCAAATTTTTGGAAACCTTCGAGGTGGACACGGAAACTGTGGAGAAAATAAAGCATGATGATGTTGAACTTTATAAATTCGCTATGAGATGGCTCGAATACGGCCTGCTCGGACAGCATGTGCTTAAAATGAAACCGGATATCATGGAAGCCAAAAAGCAGGAGTTAAAAAACAAATGATAGATCAGGCATTGATGCAATCCATACCGGACCGAAAGTTTAGGTTTGCCTGCCATAAAGACTTACCATGCTTCACAAAATGTTGTGCCAATCTTAACCTGGTGCTTACACCTTATGATGTCCTTCGCCTTAAAAACAGGCTCAATCTCTCATCAGAGGTATTTTTGGAAACTTACACTACAAGTTACATAGATCAAGCTTACGGAGTTCCGGTCGTCAGGCTAAAAATGAATGGCGATGAAACCAGAAGGTGTCCTTTTGTAAGCCGGAAAGGTTGTGCTGTCTATGAGGATCGGCCAGGTGCCTGTCGCCTTTATCCTCTGGGACGTGCGGCCTCAAAAATTAGTGAGGAATGTTCGGCAGGAGAATATTATTTTGTGGTGAAAGAATCTCACTGCCTCGGATTCAATGAAAAACAGGAGTGGACGGTTCAAGAATGGATAATTAATCAAGGTGTGGATGAAGATAATGAAATAAATGACTTATTCATGAATATAACGGCAGGCAGGCGGGCAAAGACCATCAAGGCGCTAAGCGACCAGCAATTGCAGATGTTTTATATGGCCTGTTACAACCTGGATGAATTCAGGCGCTTTGTATTTGAAACAACTTTTCTGGATAAGTTTGACATCGCTCAAGATGTTCTGAACCATATAAAAACAGATAATATGAAACTGATGGCGTTTGCCTTTCAATGGCTTAAATTTTCCCTGTTTGGAGAAAAAACCATTCCGATTAGCAGCCAACACCGTGCATAAAGCCTTTACTCAATAATATTATCTTTCAGAGCATCATAAGACCATACCGGTATGGGTACACCTTTTCCTGTATCAGGATCTATACGGCAGCGATACGATGCTTTGGTTGCCTGTTGTTCCCACACCCGTTTCCAGCCTTGAACAAAATAGGAACATTCGTCATTAAAACAAATGTAAAAAAATTCGTTGGGCCAGGTAGAGGCAATGGGAACTTTCCATTTTTTCATCTCTTGTCCGCAGTGGGGACATCGTGGTTTATTTTTGTGAGCCATCTTTATATCTCGTTCCTTTCAATAGTGGTCAACTGTTTTAGTCAAATAATATACACTAAAACCAGAAAAAATCTACTTTAAATGATCAGAAAAAAGGCTTTAAATTTGCCGATGTTAAAATTATATTAATAGAGAAAGGATCGAACATGACCAAAATCGTCGAAAAGAATAACCCACCCAACGATTACTATGAGGCCGAGCTGGAAAAAGGGTCGCTGGTTATGAAACCTTATTGTGCGTGCGGTAATACCCTTAATGAAGATTACTTTTGTGAAAAATGTCGTAGAAAATGTCATTGCAACCGAATTATCTGTAATGATGAAGCAGTGCTTGAATTGGTTAAAAGCTACATCAGGAAATCATCTCAATTTTCAGCTTTTAAAGTCAAACTTGCCAGTGATATTTAATATGCAGTAATTTATAGATCTTTAAGTTTTTGGATCGCTGCATCGATCATTTTTTCGCCCCCAATTCTTTCATTCGCGGCAATCATAGCAGGCAGAGCCTCTACGTTACTGAATTTGCCCAGAGCATCTCCAGCCCAATTGACGATATGAGGACTTTTATGCTCAAGAAGGCGTAAAAGCAACTCATAAGAAGCTAAGGTGCGAATATTTCCCAGCACCGATACGATGCCGGTTTTTATAGAATCAAATGTTTGATCCCTGGAAAACGCCTCATCAATATCGGGTATCACGGCTTCTCCTATCTTCTCCAGATAATGAAGACTGGCCCCTGACGCATAGGAAAAACCGAACATGGATATGTCAATAAGAGCACGCTTTGTCCTTTCTGTTTTGTAAGAGGAAAGAATTTCAGGCACAAAAATACCTGCCCAGGAGTATTTACAGGACAAAGGCAGGAGATACGGTATAATCTCAGGTCCTATTTCCTTAAGCCTGGCCAGTGTTTTCTCCAGTTTATTGCGCCTCAGTTCAAGGCCATTGGAATGTTTTTCCGGAAACTGCTTTGTATCATCTGCAGTTTCGAGTTTTTTTACAAGGGTGATAATTTTCGGATTTTCCGTCTCAGGGTACTGTGCCTTATAATCTTTTGACTTCAGGGCGATCCAATATTTTTGCAGCCAGGTGAGGGGAGGATAGTAGTAGGATAATGCAGGCTTGTCTATTTCAGCATCCCGATAACGCCCGTGTTCGATAAAATAGGCTTTTTCCGATCTGGCAACTTCCAGTCTATGCTTGCAGATTTTAATTGCCTCCTCGCATTCACCGGAATATAAATGACTGGTTGCCACAATATCGTGAAGCCTGTCTTCATTCGGGTAAAGCTTGGTCAACTTTAATGCAAAACTTATCGCTTCGGGATATTTCTGTGCACCCAGCAGGGTGAAAGCCTTTTCTATACGCTGGACAAGTTGTTCCTGTTCTTTTTCATTTGCTCGAAAATTTTCTGTCTGTTCCGTATCTTTAGTCTGCATGGCTGCCTCATGTTTTCCCAAACAGCAATGCTTATATTTTTTCCCCGAACCGCAGGGACAGGGCTCATTTCTGCCGATTTTACCTGATTTCACCTCAGCGAGTTCGGCCCTCTTGCTTTCAGCCTGAGATAGCAAATCATCACGCATTTGAAAAAGCTGTTCTCTGGTTATTCCGGCTTTTAAAGCGATAACGTTCGGATCACCCCCTTCAAGGAGCTCCAAAACAGGCTCAAGCTCTGCTTCTGACATTGTATCAAATTTTAAATTGTTGGAAACACTCATATAAATATCTCTTTTCAATAAACTAAGAATTGGGCAGGATGTAAACTTGGATGATAAGGTTCCACGTCTCCGGTTTTCAGAGAAACATGCTCAAACCGGATGACCCATAAATAGTTCGCTTTATAAGCTGTTGTTGACGTACTATATCTGTTTTGAAATGTAAATATTTGAGGTCACAATAATAGGCAGTCTCGTAAAAAGTATCACCGATGGTGCCCGCAGGAAATGACCTTGGGGTGCTAAGTAGAAAGTTCCATATACCCCCGCTAAAAATCAGCGGGATAAAACCGCTGCAACGCATTAGATGGGACTTTCTGCGACGCC
>JASJGP010000544.1:0-11984 GCA_033791485.1 Desulfobacterales bacterium
TATCAAATACCAAAAGCAAAGTAAACACATGACATATCATAAAAATCCACCGCCTAAATTTACGAATTTTTTAAGTATTAGAATCTTGACTTTCCCCTTTTATTTTCAACCTTAGAATCTTGACAATTTAGTAGCAAATCATTAAACTGTTAGACAGTTTGACAATTTAAACTATATCAGAACTTTTATTATGGAATGAATCAATGGAACTTCAATTTAAAAAAATGAAAAAAATTAAATCCTACCAGAATGTAGTTGATCAGATCCAGTCCGCTATATGTGACGGCAGTCTGAAAGATGGAGACAGACTACCCTCGGAAATGAAGCTAACCAAAATGTTTGATACCAGTCGGGGAACCATTAGAGAAGCTTTAAGGGTTCTGGAACAGAAAGGTCTTATCAGTATTAAAACAGGTGTCAAAGGCGGCCCCATTGTCAAGGAGGCTAATACCCGCCCAATGAGCGAGAGCATTGCCCTTCTGATCAGGCACCAAAAGGTCTCATTGCACCATCTTGCCCAGTTTCGAAAAATTCTGGAAGGGCACATTGCGGCCCAGACAGCACTAATGGCAGGTAAAAATGAAATCAACCAGTTAAAAGCCATTTTAAAAGAAGCCAAAATGCATATTAAAACAAAACCATCGGGGTGGGAAGAATTTCATAAAATGGATGCCACGTTTCACATGGTTCTGGCAAAAATAGCTAAGAATCCGTTGATAGAAGCCAATCTTCAAAGCATTCACGATAATATTCAAATCTATTTTAACCAATACCTCCCTTTTAGCGATGCTTTGCTTATGGATAACTATGAGGATCTTTGTAAAATTGTGGAGGCTGTTGAAAATAAAAACAGCATAACTGCCCAACAGCTTGCCGAAACCCATGTAACCAAATTCAATGACCTGATGGAGGAAAGATTGAATGCCTGAAAATCCTTTTATTTTCAAAATTCAACGATATTCCATCCATGACGGTCCTGGCATCAGGACCACTATTTTCTTTAGAGGGTGCCCATTATCCTGCCAATGGTGCCATAATCCGGAAAGTCAGACCATGCCTAATAAAATGAATTCAGCAGGTTTTGAAGATGGGGACTTTGATGATATAATTGCTTCATTAATGAATGAAATTGAAAAGGATCTTATTTTCTATGAGGAATCCCACGGTGGAGTCACATTCAGTGGCGGGGAGCCTTTATGCCAACCGGATCTTCTTTTTGCCCTGGTGGATCAATGTCATGAAAAACAAATTCATACCTGTCTGGATACTTGCGGATATGCCTCCTTTGAGGTTCTTGAACAGGCCGCTCAAAAGACAGATTTGATTTTATATGATGTCAAACTTGCAGATGAAAATACACATAAGAAATATACAGGAGAGTATGCTGCCTCAATATTAAACAATCTCAAACAATTATCTAAATTGAATGCCGATGTAAAATTAAGATTTCCATTAGTTCCTCACATCACGGATACTGATGAAAACATTGACGGGATAATTGCGTTTTTAATTAAAAATACCATTTACAGGGATATAAATATTTTGCCGTATCATCATACCGGTGAAGCCAAGTATGAAAAACTGAACAAAAAATACTATTTAAAATACACCCTTCCGCCATCTGAAGAAAGAATGGCAGAGGTCAAACAAATATTTGAATCCAACGGATTTATGGTAAACATCGGAGGATAAAATGAATCAACGTGTAAGTAAGCTAAGAAATGAAAGCAAAGAAAAAGCGGTAACCCTCTCCCACGAAAGAGCAGAACTTGTCACATCTTTTTATCAGCAGCATACAGGTCTGTCCCAATCCATTCCCGTCCAGAGAGCATTGTGCTTAAAGCATATCCTTGAAAACAAAAACATATTTATCACAGAAGGTGAACTGATTGTGGGTGAAAGAGGTCCTGAACCTAAAGCAGTTCCTACCTATCCTGAAATCTGTCTTCATACCCTTGAAGACCTGGATCTTTTGGATTCAAGGTCAAAAATTTCTTATAAAGTTTCAGATGAAACCCGACAGATTTATAAAGATAAAATCATACCTTTCTGGAAGGGTAGAACCATTAGGGAAAAAATATTTGAACGAATGGATAATCAATGGCTTGAGGCATTTAAGGCCGGTATTTTTACCGAATTTCAGGAGCAGCGATCCCCCGGTCATACTGCCGGCGGAGACCTGATTTATCAAAAAGGATTCCTTGATCTGAAATCAGATATTCAAAAAAGCCTTGAGGCACTTGATTATTATAACGATTCCAATGCTCTAAACAAACAGGAAGTTTTAAAATCACTTGATATTGCAGCAGATTCCTTGATTGTTTTTGCCAGACGACATGCAGATGCATTAGATGCTCTTTGTGAAAAAGAAAAAGATGCCAAAAGAAAGGCTGAACTGACCTCTTTGGCCGATATCTGTAGAAGGGTACCGGCTCAAAAACCTAAAACCTTCCATGAAGCCCTTCAATATTACTGGTTCCTCCATGTGGGCATTATTACCGAACTCAACCCCTGGGATGCATACAACCCTGGCCGGTTTGATCAGAATCTTTACCCGTTCTACAAAAGCGATATTGAAAACGGCATATTAACAAAAGAAGAGGCCAAAGAACTTTTATGCTGCTTCTGGGTTAAATTTCACAATCATCCCGCACCACCCAAAGTCGGGGTGACAGCCAAGGAAAGCAATACTTATGTAGATTTCTGCCTGATTAACCTTGGCGGAGTGACAAAAGACAACCAGGACGGGGTCAATGAGTTGTCCTACCTGACCCTGGATGTGATTGAAGAAATGCGACTGCTCCAACCAAGTTCCATGGTGCAGATCTCGAAAAAAAACCCGGACCGGTTTATCAAAAGGGCATTGAAAATAATTGCCACCGGTTTTGGACAACCCTCTGTTTTCAATACTGATGCCATTATCCAGGAAATGACCCTCCAGGGCAAATCTATTGAAGATGCCAGAAAATCAGGCGCCTCAGGATGTGTTGAAGCAGGTGCTTTTGGCAGGGAAAGCTATATTCTGACCGGATATTTCAATATGCCCAAAGTGCTTGAAATTACTCTTAACAACGGAGTCGATCCCATGACCGGAAAACAGATCGGAATCCAGACCGGTGATCCCGTAAAGTTTACACGTTTTGACGAGCTGTTTAAAGCATTTCAAAAACAGCTTGATTACTTCATTGACATCAAGATCAAAGGCAATAATATCATTGAACAGATCAATGCCGGATACATGCCGGTACCCTTATTATCCCTGGTAACGGAAGACTGTATATCCAACGGACTTGATTATAATCAGGGCGGTGCCCGGTATAATACTTCCTATATCCAGGGTGTTGGGCTAGGATCAGTTACTGATTCCCTTACAGCTTTAAAATATCTGGTGTTTGATGAAAAATCAATTTCCATGAAAAAAATGCTAACTGCCCTGAAAAACAATTTCAAAGGAGAAGATATCCTGTTTCATCAGATAGACAAAGCACCCAAATATGGAAATGACAATGATCTATCTGACGAAGTCCTTCAAAAAGTGTTCCAGGCTTACCATGGAAGCATAAACGAACGTCCCAATCATAGGGGAGGGACTTTTAGAGTCAATCTTCTTCCCACCACCTGCCATGTCTATTTTGGAGAGGTCACAGGTGCCCTGCCGGACGGACGGAAAAAAGGCCGACCCCTTTCCGAAGGCATTTCCCCGGTCCAGGGCGCAGACCGGAACGGCCCTACAGCTGTGCTGAAATCAGCTGCAAAAATAGATCACTTGAAAACCGGCGGCACTCTTTTAAACCTGAAATTTCTACCGGATCTTTTAAATGACGATAAAGGGATGACGGCCCTGGTGCATCTGATCCGATCCTATTTTAAAATGGACGGCCACCATGTTCAATTTAATGTAGTATCCAAACAAACTCTTGAAAAGGCCAAAAAACATCCTGAAAACTATCAGGACCTGATTGTCAGGGTTGCCGGATACAGTGACTATTTTGTTGATCTGACCCCTGCACTGCAGGATGAAATTATTCTAAGAACCGGACACCAGGGATTTTAACATTAATGGCTATAAGTAAAATTAAAAAATGAAGGCATACAAAAGGTTTTAAGCCCTCATATGCCGTTGGGGTGTGTTTCTTACTGCTTTCATGATGTCATAATGTGTTGTCAATGGGTGTTTGATGCTGAAGCTTGCCAGGGTAAAAAGCTTCCAAGACGAAAAAGGGTTGTTTAATGACTGTGATAGATTCAACGATATCCGGCTCTTCCGCCCCCGTGATCGGTGTGCCCGGATACTGGCATGAAAGTAAAGCGATTCTTGGCCATCAGGCCACGGCCGTCCCGGACAGTTATATCCGCGCTTTGTTGAAAATTGATGCCATGCCGCTTATCATACCGGTAATTCAGTCTCCTAAGATTCTGGAGCAATTTTTTCAAATGATTGACGGCCTGCTGCTAATCGGCGGACCCGATCTTGATCCCGTTCATTATCACCAGGCCTCGCATGCGGGACTTCGCAAGGTGACACCCCCCAGAGACAACATGGAAATGCAGGTGTCTCTCTGGGCACTGGAAGCCGATCTTCCGATTATGGCCATTTGTCGTGGTATCCAGGTGTTGAACGTCGCAGCAGGAGGAACCCTTTGGCAGGACATTGCTTCCCAGCTACCCAATGCCGCCAAGCATGACTATTATCCCGATTATCCGAAAGATTTTATGGCCCACACCGTAAAGCCGCTACCGGGTAGTCGACTGGCCGGAATTATCGGTGATGACGAAGTATCGGTTAACAGTCTTCACCACCAGGCCATTGATAAACTAGGTCAAGGTCTTAGTCCCGTGGCTTATGCACCGGATGGAATTCTTGAGGCTGTCGAGGGGATCGACGCCAGTTGGATCGTCGGTGTGCAGTGGCACCCGGAATGGTTGGTAGAAAGCGACCAACGTATGCTGAACTTGTTTAAAGCCTTTGGCGATGTGTGCTCCCATCACAGCCGGGAATCACTCCTGACAGACTGATGGCAGCACCCGGAGGGTAATTGAAACCTGTTATTTATCATGACTCATTTGGAACAAGCACTAAAATCATTTTTACCTGATGAAGCTTTGTTGGAAGAGCTTGCATCTGTTCTTGGTCAGTTTTGTGAGAATGATGTAACAATTTATAAGCAGATCAGGGAAATTACCGGTGACAATCTGACAGACCTGCTCTTAGAGCTTTGGAATTGGAAACTGATCATTCCGATCCGGTCTTCAAAAT
The DNA here is from genome assembly GCA_033791485.1 of Desulfobacterales bacterium. Lineage (GTDB taxonomy): Bacteria > Desulfobacterota > Desulfobacteria > Desulfobacterales > JAUWMJ01 > JAUWMJ01. The sequence continues at coordinate 5,258 of JASJGP010000544.1, forward strand.
GCGGGGAATGGGATTCCAGGATTCTTCTTGCTGAACAGGAAGAGTCCTATGAAATGCCTAATATTTCCAGGGTGCTGGTAAAAAACGCACAGTTGAGTGGGGTTTGGGACTCCAGACAGGCCATTTGTGATCTTTTCAAGGTCATGAGTGAACCGGAATGGGAAAAGATCCCGGATTTGGTCCTTGAAATTAAAAAAGGCTGCATCCATAATACCATTTCCGGTGCCAGGGTTGGGATTGCATGTGCCCGAAAGGGACTGAAAAACAAAACAGGCACCATGATCGCTGTGCTCAAGGGCTCCGGCATAATCAGCCCCAAGCTCATGGCATTTGCAGAAGTTGCCCGGTCTTCATCCCCTGTCTATGAATTTAATCCCAGCGTATATGCTGAACTGGACGGTTTTTAAGATCATGGAACAGGCAACACTCCAAACTCTTTTATACCATCGATTTTCAGAGCGCGATGCCCGTCTGCTGGATTATTTTTTTACCCATCATGCGACTGACACGAACATTTCATATCAGGAGATTGATCTTACCAGGACTGAAAAAGACGAACTTATCCTGCTGGGATATCAAGAGCGGGTGCTTATCCCTGTAAAAACCACTACAAGTTCTGCGTGGGAAGACCGGATCATTGATTTTGATATCGGCAGAACATATGTTATTCCCCCTGTAGTAAGGGAAATCCCAGTGGTATTCAGTAAAAAAGGGTATTTCTGCCTGGAAAGTCTGTTAAAACAGCTCTTTCCGGAACTGGCCCCCGAAGAAGTGAAAAAACTTTACCATCTCCTTGATACCATCATGACCCATAGTACGGGGTTTAAGTTTGAAACGGGACTCTTGAAACTGTTTTATGACAAACTTACTCTGCAGCATGATCTTCACGATACTATCGACCTGTTTGTCATCAACGGCATCATAAGTCCCTGCCCCCAGAAATCGCTGATTACAGGTCTTTCCTGGTATGAAATCAGTCCTGCCATGTTCTGGGGTTTGCCGGGAACAGCTTTTATTTTATAGACGATGAAGTCATTTTCGGACTGATGATTAGAGGTCAAAACAAGACGCTTAATCAATTAAAAAGAAACACTCCCAAGGGCCATTCTGGAGTTTAATGCGAATAATATATCTTTTTTAGAAAAGTCACTTCATTTGCAAAGATAACAGCAAATATCCTCGGTTTGTAATATTTTAAAACTTCAAATCGTTAATCTTTACGAGTAAAACTGTTTATGTTATAGAAAATATCAATTTTACTGGTGAAGCTGACTTTTTACGAAATCATCAACATTATTTCAAAAAACAGGAAGATATATGCGAATCGGTACAGGATATGATGTGCACAGGTTGACATCCGGACGAAAGCTTATTCTTGGGGGAGTAGTAATTCCTTTTGAAAAGGGACTGATTGGGCATTCAGACGCAGACGTGCTGGTTCATTCGATCTGTGATGCACTTCTTGGGGCGGCAGGGCTGGGGGATATAGGATTGCATTTTCCGGATACAGATCCCAAATTTAAAGATATTTCAAGCATAAAGCTGCTTGAAAAAACATATAAGATGGTTACCAAAAAGGGATTTAATCTCATAAACATAGATTCCACTGTTTTTGCTCAAGAGCCCAAAATATCTCCCTTCAGGGAAAAGATACAACAAAATATTGCCGGTTCAATGAATGTGAACCCAAATTGTATCAACATTAAAGCTACAACCACCGAAGGTTTGGGAATGTTCGGAAGAGGGGAGGGAATAGGGGCTATGTGTGTCGCTCTTATTGAATAAAATATCGAAAAAGGAATTTCGAATTAAGAAAGTTTTTTCTTTATGCTTCACTTCGACATTCATAATTCCTTGTTCGATATTCTTCGGTTCAAAACATGTGGGAAAATGTGATTTCAAAAAGCTGAAATATAATAAAACTTTTTAGAATATCTATGCAAACATTTAACAATTTGCTGATAATCTCTCTTAACACATGGAGAATATTAAAATGACTATCCAAATCTATAATACTTTAGGCAGAAAAAAAGAGACTTTCGAAACTTTAGAAAAGGGCAGGGTGCGAATGTATGTATGCGGCCCAACTGTTTATGACTCGTGCCATATCGGCCATGCAAGGTCCGTGGTGGTTTTTGATGTTATTGCACGATATCTTAGATCACAAGGATACGATGTGACTTATGTTAGAAATTTTACGGATGTTGATGATAAAATTATTAATAAAGCAAATGAACTTGAAATTGATTCAAAGGAAGTTGCAGAAAAATATATAAACGAATTTTATACTGATATGGATGCCTTAAAGATTGAAAGAGCGACAATTGAACCAAGAGCTACAGAGCATATAGACGATATAATCGGAATTGTTGTAAAGCTTATAAACAAAGGTTTTGCATATCAGATAGACAGTGATGTTTATTTTGCCGTAGAGCTTTTTTCAGACTACGGAAAGCTTTCAGGCCGTAAACTTGAAGAGATGGAAGCAGGAGCCAGGGTTGATGTGGATAAAAGAAAGCGAAACCCTTTTGATTTTGCTTTATGGAAATCTGCGAAGCCAGGGGAGCCCTCATGGGAAAGCCCGTGGGGAAAGGGGAGGCCAGGCTGGCATATAGAATGCTCAGCTATGAGTTATGCTTTGCTTGGAGAAACAATTGATATTCATGGCGGTGGAAGAGATTTGACTTTTCCGCATCATGAAAACGAAATTGCCCAGTCAGAAGCAGCTTTTGGAAAACAGTTTGTTAAATACTGGGTGCATAATGGATTTGTAAATATCAACCAGGAAAAAATGTCAAAGTCTCTTGGAAATTTTCTGATGATAAAGGATGTATTAAAATCTTATCATCCGGAAGCTGTTCGTCTGTTCCTGCTTTCCAATCATTATCGCAGCCCTATAGATTTTACTGATAAAGCGATGGATGAATCGAGCACTGCTCTCGATAAGATTTATAAGCTTCTTGAACGTATTGAAAAGCAAGTTGGACTGCTCTCGGACACAGAAGCCGAAAGCCAAGGAGCCTTATGGAAGGATTTTTCCGTAGCAATGAATGATGACTTTAACACTGCCCTTGGTACAGGCGTCCTTTTTGGCGCTGTTCGGGATATAAACCGGTTGTTGGATGAAAAAACGAGTAACCTTTCCGCGGAAGTTGAAAAAACAGTTAAATCAGGCCAGGCAGATATCCTCAAGATAGGCAGCATTCTCGGGATATTATCCGAATCTCCTGAAACCTACTTTGATAATAAGAAATCTTTCAGTCTTAGCAAAAAGTCGATTGATCCTGCCGAAGTAGATAAAATGGTAAAGGAGCGTTTTGAAGCAAGAAAAGCCAAAGACTGGAAAAAGGCGGATAGTATCAGGAAACAGCTTGATGATATGAATATAAAACTTGAAGATGGACCGGAAGGGACGGTCTGGAATGTAAAGTGATAAACATATTACGAGTTCCGTGTTACGCGTTACGAGTTGTTTTAATCAGAAAAGATCCTTATTTTATAACCCGTAACACGCAACCCGTAACTCGTATCATCATCTTTCAACGCAAAAACAACATACCGGCTGAGATCGACAACAAATTGTCGATGTTTCCGTGCTAAATGCCTAATGTCTTTATTTAAATTAGTTACAGATTTCTCACCCAAGGGCGACCAGCCCCAAGCTATAGATGAATTAAGCAAATATATTTTATCCGGAAAGCAACATAATGTTCTACTCGGCGTTACAGGTTCCGGTAAAACATTCACTATGGCCAACGTTATTGAAAGGGTTGAAAGACCGACTCTTGTAATTGCTCCGAACAAAACACTGGCGGCACAGCTTTATAATGAATTCAAACTTTTTTTCCCTGAAAACGCTGTTGAGTATTTTGTCAGCTACTACGATTATTATCAACCCGAAGCATATATCCCCTCCAGTGATACCTATATTCAAAAAGATTCATCCATAAACGAAATGATAGATAAATTGCGCCACAGCGCAACAAGATCCGTGCTTTCACGAAAGGATGTTGTTGTTGTTGCCAGCGTTTCATGCATATTCGGAATAGGTGCTCCTGAAGACTACCTTTCTATGCGTATCAACATTGAAAATAATGAGGAAGTTAATAGAGACAAGATGCTTTTGGAACTTGTTTCAATGCATTATGAGAGAAATGATTTTGATTTTCACAGAGGAGTTTTCAGAGTAAGAGGTGACCGTGTCGAAATATTCCCGGCTTATGAAGAAAAAAAGGCAATTCGCATCGATTTTTTTGGCGACCAGATAGAAAGCATTGCGGAAATTGATTCTCTCAGGGGCACAGTTATAAAAAAGCTCCAGGATGTTACTATATTTCCGGCAAGCCATTACGTTGCTCATAAATCCAGGTTAAAACAGGCGACCGAAACGATCATAGAAGAATTAAAGTTAAGGATTGACTATTTCAGAAAAGAAAACAAGCTGATTGAAGCCCAGCGGATAGAAGAGCGAACGAATTTTGACCTTGAGATGATACTAGAACTTGGGTACTGCAACGGAATAGAAAATTATTCACGGCATTTAACACAAAGAACCGAAGGAGAACCCCCGCCAACACTGCTTGACTATTTTCCTGATGATTTCCTGGTCTTTTTTGATGAGAGTCATATTGCAATGCCTCAACTGCGCGGCATGTACAAAGGAGATAGATCCCGCAAGAAAACCCTTGTAGAATATGGGTTCAGGCTGCCTTCCGCTCTCGATAACCGTCCCCTTAAATTTGAAGAAAGCACATTCAGAATTAAGCAAGCTGTATATGTGTCGGCAACTCCTGCGGATTACGAACTTGAAAAGGGAAAAGACGCTCTTGTTAAACAGATAGTAAGACCCACGGGTTTGATTGATCCTGAGATTGATGTTAGAAGCGCAAAAAATCAGGTTGATGATCTTTTTGAAGAGATTTTAATGTGTCAACAAAAAAACGAAAGAGTTCTTGTAACCACGCTGACTAAAAGGATGGCGGAAGACCTTACGGAGTATTATTCTGATTTGGGAATAAAGGTACGCTATCTTCATGCAGATATAAAAACTTTAGAGAGAATGGATATTATAACGGATCTTAGAAACGGAAGTTTTGATGTTCTTATCGGTATAAATCTTCTTCGGGAGGGACTTGATATGCCGGAAGTCTCACTTGTTGCAATATTGGATGCTGACAAAGAAGGCTTTTTGCGTTCTGCAAGATCTTTGATTCAGATATGCGGGCGTGCTTCCAGAAATATTAACGGCAAAGTAATCATGTATGCAGAAAATATAACAAAATCCATGAAAGAAGCAATTCATGAAATGAACAGCCGCAGGAAAATTCAGGAAAATTATAACAAAAAGCATAATATTACACCTGAAAGCATTAAGAAAGATATAACTGAAATATTCTCATTTGAGAAAGAATATAACACCCGAGAGATTAACATGGTATCCGAAGATGTTGTTGGGTATGACTCTTTAGATAAATTAGACGATATTATCAAATCTCTTGATAAAGAGATGAAAAAAGAGGCAAAAGCCCTTAACTTTGAAAAAGCCGCAGAGATAAGGGACCAGATCATAGACCTTAAAGAAATTATTGTATTTGACAGTGAAATCAGAACTAAATAAAAGTCAGTCAATATCAGGCATCAAGGATAAACTGTCAAGGGTTTCATCAGGGCCTGGTGTATATCTCATGAAGGATGCAACTGGTGAAATCATCTACGTCGGCAAAGCCCGAAATCTGAAAAAAAGACTCGCCTCATATTTTACTAAACCTGTTCAGCCGGATATAAAAACAAGTGTGCTGGTTAAGAAAATAGAAAGTTTTGATACGATACTTACTGCCAGTGAAAAAGAAGCCCTTATTCTTGAATCGAATTTAATAAAACGTTACAGACCGCGCTACAATGTTTTTTTAAAAGACGATAAAAGGTATCCCTCCATACGATTAGACACAAGTCATCCTTATCCAAATCTCACAATTGTCCGTAAAACAAAAAAAGACGGATCTATGTATTTTGGCCCGTTTGTTTCTTCTCAGGCCGTTCGGCAGACGCTGAAGATGATCAACAAGACCTTCAAGCTTCGTAAATGCAAGGCTACTGATTTTAAAACAAGAACAAGGCCATGCCTTAACAGTCAAATGCAAAGATGTCTTGCGCCCTGCTGCAATGATGTTGATGCAAATGTTTATGGGAAGATAGTAAAGGAAGTCATTCTACTTTTAAAAGGAAGAACTTCAGATCTCATTCGAAAAGTAAAAAAAGAGATGATATTTTCAGCAGATAATCAGGATTATGAAACAGCGTCTGCATTAAGGGACAAGATGTTTGCCCTTGAAAAGACTGTTGAAAAACAGGTTGTTGTTTCAACTGATTTTATAGACAGGGATGTAATAGGAATCGCCGGGTCCTATGAGTTATCTCTAATAACTGTTCTCATTGTCCGTGCGGGGATTCTTCTGGGAACTAGAAATTTTACGTTCTCCGAAACCATTTCAAATCATACTGAAATAATCGGAGCATTTATCAGGCAGTACTATGAAAAGGAGCCTTTTATTCCCAGGGTAATACTTACACCGATCCTTCTTGAAGACTCTGCATTGATTGAAGAGTGTTTGAAAAATATAAAGGGGGGAAAAGTGAGTATTATGTGGCCAAGAAGAGGAGAAAAGGCAAGGCTTCTTGAAATGGCGGACAGAAATGCAGATATCAGCCTGAAAGAAGAGATTGCTTC
>JASJGP010000545.1:0-6608 GCA_033791485.1 Desulfobacterales bacterium
ATATACTTTGTGTCATGTTTCAATCCACCAGATCCATAAAGTTTACCTTGATCTTTTCTCGATCTCCCATCATTAGCATATAAAATACCGTGACCTTCGGTAAGAACCTCATCAATATATTTCTTTAAACTCCAAGGCAACCCCATCCACCAAAAAGGAGTATGGGTAATAATGAGATCAGAGCTGTTCAATTTTTCTACTTCTTCTTGAACATTGTAATCGCCATGAGTGAAGGAAGTTTCTATTTGCCAAGATCGACTTTGAAAGTAATCTTTAGTAGTTAGAAATAGACCATTCGTATATTCCCCATTTGAATGTGCGTAAGGATGTTTTGCATTTATAAGATGTACTTTTTTCATCGGTTTCCTTTTTTCAAAAGTTTGTTCAAATTTAATCTTTCCTTAACACGGAATGTAATGATTGCAAGGTTTTCTTGATAATGTTGTTTAATGGCAACCAAGAAAAGCATAATATCAACAATAATTATCCTATCCTCAACTTTTACTCGGCCTTTCATTTTTAAGAATACCAGACCTAAGCGTGATTTGCAGAATGCCCGAAGTTTTCCATTTTTTAGTAATTGTTTGAAGAGTTTAATGGAGAGCACTTGTCTTTATAGTGCTCAGTCCTGACGAAATTTGGGCACCCCCTATATATGGTATACCAGGTTTTTTCTGAATAAACATTGTAATTCAATTATATGAGCCAACGGCATCACCCCCGGTGTGGACAAAATTGCATGCTGGGCCAATAAAATTCCTGCAGAGCCAATTGTTAAAGTTTTATCAGGCAGATACCATCAACTCTTTGTTTTAGCCAAGCCACCCGGTGTCTTGGCGTCTTGAGTATAAACATGTCCGATTGAAGAGATATTTCCTTCGTATGGAATCCTTGCCGAGCTTCTCAAGGGCTTCATGGCCGAGTGGCGGGAGAATATTCCTTTGCCAAAAAACTATTTATACCAAGTTGCTGGGTGGCATGGCAGCAGGAAGGCTAAAATGCCTGTTGAAGTGTTATTGTTTAATGGAAGAGAGAACCATCAAAAAAAGGGGGACGTGAGGTGATGAGGTTTTGTTAACTTTAAGCATCTGGGAGGGAGCAATGTATCGATTTATATATACAGCAGCATTTTATGATTTAAACACCCCTCAGACATTTGGCATTTTTAAAAGTTTTTCAAACTTTTGTGGAGGCCGTATGAAGCCTAACTTTTTATAGATCGTTATAGGTTTAGGAAATGCCCCCCTTAGCATGTCAACGCAATGCTCATTGATATCCCGATCGCTGAATATGGTTCCGTAGCCCCAGTCAAACTGAGATCTTTCCAGTTTGTGTTTAGGCAGCCCCCAATGAGGAAACTTGAGAATGCCTGTTTGATGGTTGTGAATTGCCTGGTCAATAACATCAACAACATGCCCCTGGTATTGTCGACCTGTCATTTCTATGGGGATAAAATCTGTATACAGGTGCTCCAAAAAAAAAGAGGCAACCAGAAAATCCCATCACTTTTACTATCAAGTCTACTATTGACCTTCTTCCGTCACTTTGTCCAAAGCTAGTGTGAGGCAATCCGTATAAAAAGAAAATCACCTCCTTCATGACCTGCTTTACGAATATCAGCATATTCAGGAGTCTGGCTTGCCCTAAGCATAACTTCCCTGCGTAACTTGGAAAATAGTGTGGTACCATCGAGTATACCATTATTTTGCCGCAGGATATCTAAAAAGACGGCTGCGAAGACAGAATGATTTCCGCCACCTCCGTCAAGTACAGGTTCCAATCCGCCTGATGTCAACACAACCCTTGCCTTTCGACTGGCCATCCTGCTTATATGATCTGTAGTCTGTTTCTTGATATTTAAACCTCTTGTCAGCTTACCTGAAAAACAACTATCTGCAACAATCATAATATGTTTAGCAGGAATAGCACGTGCAGCAGAGATTACTGAATTGAGTGAAAGCCACTCGATATCGTTGTCCCGGGCAGCATTTACCGGCATCCAATATCCCGTATCGGCCTCCTCATCTAACCAACCGTGACCGGCATAGTAAATGAGCAGGTTATCTGTTTTTTTCAATGTACGCCGAATCTTGCCTAGGGCTAAAAGAATCTCACGTCGGGTAGGATCCTCAAGCAGAATTACATTGTATCGGTATTCGTTTTCCAAGAGAACAGAAACCTCTCTTGCATCGTTTTGAGCCATCTGCAACTTGTTGAGAAAACGGTAATTCTGTACACCTATGACCAATGCATGGTAATTACCATATTGTTCAATGGTCGCTTCCTTTGGGAGGCGATTTTCGGCTTTTACAGTTCTCGCCGGAGTGCTGCCAAATGCCTTTTCCATTAGTATTGTTTTACGTTCTGAGTATTCCAGGTCATCAATTAAACTTTGGTCATGCAGGGACTTGAGTTGTCTTAATGTGTCCGCAAGGGACTTTGGAGTAGAAGACGGCTCAGTTTTTTCTTCTTTTTTTTCCCTCGAGAAGGTCTCTGCGACCGGTTTCCCCTTTGTTTTTGAGGCACTTCCCGAGTTATTCACAGCATTATTTTGAACTGCCACCTTCTGTTTTTCTACCCTCGCAAGGAAAGCTTTCGCCTTCTTTGATTGCCCCGCTGATTCAAGTAGGTTGCTGTAAGCTGTTAACAATGCCGCATCGGTTGTGGCATCATTGATTGCCTGTTCACAGGCTTTAAGCCCACGCTCTCCTTTAAGCTTCAGGCAAAGCACCCGATTCAGCCGGTCCTTGGTGTTATTTTCTTTCTGTCTTTCTCTGGAAGCTTTTGCGCCATCAGACTCGTCTTCGGCAAAGAGCAGTTTTTCCGCCTGCATCGATTTTGTGAGTTTGATTTTATACGAAATTCTTCTGGCATCCGGGTACTCCTGCCGGGTTCGATCAAGCAACTGCAATGCTTGGTCAAACATTTCACGCTCAATGTAAATATCCGCAAGATACCGCATCACTTTAAGATCGTTACCTGATTCGTCCAGCACTTTACGGCAGATTTCAATGGCCCCGGTACCGGTTGTCTGTAAACATGTACTGCGTGTTGTAGCTGAAACGGAGAGGGGGAAAAAAACAAAAAGAGTGTATACAAGCAGTAAGAAGGGTGAACTACGCAATAAAAGCACCTGCCTTTCTGACACAAAACTGATCCGTGCTTCCCACGGCGGCCCATTCGTTGCGCCCATATTTAATATCCACCTCCCCCGCTATTATCACCATCGTCATAGAAAGGGTCAACCAACCATGAAAATGCCCACTTACCATCGGGTAGCCTAATGACACCAAAGAGATATCTCTTTGGTACCGTGGCATATGGAGGATCCTCTCTGGCAATTAAGGCCTCAATGTCGTCACGAAGCTGCTTGAGTCCTATCTCGCCGGAATCAAGGTTGATAAACCCGTCATTATTTACGTCCATCCCTTCACTGATACCTTGGGTGAGTTTGTGAGTTTCCTCGGCCAGCACATGCGCATCTTCGGATGTCTGTGTGGCAAGAATCACCTGACAAAGCGCCACAACCAAATCACACCGCTCAATAACCGGCTTTATACGAGATTCAAATGAGGGGGCAAAGTCCTGGACATTTTCAGAGGCATCATCAGATTTCGCAGCAAATATGATATGACCCGCTGTTTTTTCCAACCCTTTTTTCACACCGTAATCCAAGCCCGGTCCCTTTTTCACAATTTCAGGATCAATGGCGTGGATGACACCACGGATATGTTTTTTGATCTGTGCCAGATCTTTAGGTTGTTCCACAGCCAGTTGAGCCTGTTCAATTGCTATCACCACCTCTTTTTCGGCTGTATTGAATAAACCATCATCGCCGGGAGCATCCTTCCAACCTGTAATCGCATGGCCGATATGCACGTGTGCCATAGAAGGCAGTTCCTCCTGAAAAGTCCATTTGCCGGTAGAGCTGCAACCGACCAGCAAGATGCATGCCGATAACAATACTGTTACTACAAAAAGCCACCGCGATTTCTCAAACAACATATCGCCTCCTCAAATGAAATAAGTTACGGAATTTCTGGAAATAATCAATCTTATTTTTTTATTCCATGAAGTAGTAGACATGGGATTTCCAATTTTTCGATGGGTAGCGTCTCCATGGGAACAAGTTATCATTCCTCAAAACATTAAGTAGAAGATAATATTGGTTCTACTTTTATGATGACAAGCCAAGCTATTCTCAATTAATTATTCTTTGTGAGAAAAGATCACCTTCGTAATTTTTCCAGTTCCTTGAGCATAATAGACTATAGCGTTATAGTTTTGGGCGGGCTCGTAGGTCATCTTTTTTTTTATAAAATCATAGGCACCAATAACAAGTGAAATGACTTCTGAGAAAATCCCTCTGGTTAAATGAGCAGGATCAACCTGGACATCAATGACACCACCTCCTTTTTCTACCGCCGATAGCCATTTGTCCATTCTCTCTGGAATATCATTAATACTCACATCAGCTATGAAATCAATGGTCATTTCTGAAGGTTCTTGTTTAAGCGTTGAGGATAATTTTCTGTCAAAAGCTCCTGCATCGAAAAATTCAACAATTACTGGAGCCACTACAGGTTCAGTGTTTGGCTTATCAACGTTTGGCTGCGATAAAGATTGACTTGCTGTCATATCTTGTGTTGCCTGTTGCGTTATACAACCATAAAAAAAAAGAAAAGCCATTAGCAAGGACAAAACCAAATCAATTCTTGTCGAGCCGGTTTTTCTCTTGCTAAAGCCTTGATTGAATTTATATATCATGTCCATCGTATTTTCCTTTTTTTCTGATTTGAGTACCAGTAAGATCCGTTCATAGAAAATTATGACATATTTTTATTTTTTTTCCACCTCAAGAAAAGCCTGATGTTCACTCTTGTTTCCTTCAACATCAGCAATCGACATAATAATCAAATAGCGTCCTGCCCCAATTTTGGGGATGTTGGCATCTATAACATAGGCAGCATCTTCTCCCTCAAAGGGCTGTCGTATGAACCCTTTTATTCTGTTAGTGATATTCAAGGTAAAAATTCCACGCTTGCCCTTCACATTAAATGATTCTATGTCAATTGAGGCTTCGCTATTTTTTAAATAAACAAGGAGCCTTACAGGTATTGGTGTACGGTAGTGGTCTCCTGTTAATATGGGATTGAGAATCGAAATCTGTGGACCCTCTAAATCTTTAACAGGCTCAAAACTCCGGGTTGCCATCTTCCTGAATCTTTTGTTAGCTTTCTGATCCAGATTATATCTATGAATTTCATTTGACCACTCCGCTTCTGTGTGTTGGAGCCTTGATAATTCGTCATCAGAAAACAATGAGAGTGGATCACTCCACGCATGCGAACAGAACATACAACTGATTGTTAGAAAGAGAATACTCAATTGTATTTTCAACATTATTTCTCCTTTTCTTTTGTGACCACAATATTATCTGAACTATCGTTTATACTAACGATATTTTCAACTATATTGGCATTTGACTTTGCAAAAACATCCTCAATTTGGAATAATGGACATGAAAGCAAAAATAAGCATATAATCATCCTTCCTTTTGTTCTGATTGAATGATTTAGTAATATTGAAATCATGATTATCTCCTGTTGATTAATTAATTTTAAGGGTGAATTAGGCAACACATAAAATCATAATGCTCAGTTGATGGATCGACGATTGTTGCATTTTTTTTAAAAAAAGAAATATATCAAAAAATAATACCACATCGTGGTATTGTCAAGGGGTTTTAAAATATTCGTGCGGGGTATTCACTTAACGCAAGTCGTCCCTAAATTTTATGGTTTTCATCGACAATCTGTCGGTAAGGTTGTCACTCCGAAAAAATAAGTAACAGCTGTGTCAACGGTCATGAAGAAGTGTGCCATTTATGGTCATGAGAATTGAGCCACACCCATTCATTTTATAAATCTCCTTTGTCCTTTTTTTCCAATGTACCCTTTAATCTATAACTGTTTTCCTTAATGTTGATCACAGCACTATGGTGAAGCAAACGATCAAGGATCGCTGTTACAATAATGGGATCATGGAACGACTCCGTCCAATCGGTAAAAGCCTTATTGGACGTAATAATTGTGCTGGTTTTCTCATACCTGTTTGCTATAAAGTGGAAGAACAAATTACACTCTTCACGGTTGATGGGTGTGTACTCGAAACAGAGCGTCAAGGCAACGGCCTAAACGGTCATCATTATATTTGCCTGCAATCATTTTGTCTTCTGCCTTACCATCTAAATGCTCAATCAACCATTCATCTACTTTGTATAGCGGTTTTGCTGCGACTACGATGTTCATTATCATCATGCATAGCACTTGAGCGGGCTTGATTTCACAACCGTTATCGTTGGGTATATATTTATCAAAGAGTTCATGCAATCTCAGTTCCGATATGTAATGCTTAACCATTGGTAAAACACCCACTTGCTTAATCTTGGTATCCATTTTTCGCATAATCTGGTCCTTTTTTTATTTTTCATAAAAAACCAGATTAGTATTGACTATTTTTAAACAATTGTCTATTTTTTTGATTAATTTATTTTTTTTACAAATCAAAAATTATAAAAACTCTTTTTTAAATGTACGGAATGTCCG
>JASJGP010000546.1:0-2601 GCA_033791485.1 Desulfobacterales bacterium
ATAAAAAAGACCGGGGTCACCTGCCGAAAAGCGCAGGAACAATTTTGTAAAAAACTTACTGCGTAAAACATTTATCTTCCAATTAGAAAAATATTTCAGATTGAAGTTGGCCGTCACCTTTTTAAAAAGAAGACTCTCCCCCAAAAATCCGTTAAAATGCTTTTTTTCAAGAGGTCTGTATTGACAGAAAGCGTTTTCCTATCTATTGCCTTTCCGTATTCGTTGGTATGGCGGCGGTTTTGGCACCGCCTCCCTGACGCCCAGTGTCAGTAATTTTTCAAGGCTCACAATGGCACACTTTATGCTTTTAAATCTTCAAGATAGAACAGTCTGTTTGTTTAAAAAGTGAGAAAGGGTACGAATATGCGTTTTGATAAATTTACCATTAAATCTCAGGAATTAATTCAAAATTTCCAGGCCTTGGCAACGCAGTACAGCAACCAGCAAATTGAACCCGAACATCTGCTGGCTGCAATGCTGGATGAGAAAGAAGGAATCGCCGGGTCTATGCTCCGAAAGCTCGGGGTCTCACCGGACGGAATTGTCCAAGAAGTGACACATGCTATTGAAAAACTTCCAATTTATAATAACAATGGCCCATAAAGTTTTGTGGAAATCCATGGCGAACGATTATAATCAATCACCAAAAGAGGTAATAATGACACTAACCGTAAATAGATTGCCGAATAAATTTTATCCGGACCCCACAAGGGTCATTGCAAGATTTTATATGCCCGGCGCCGAAGACAGGGCGAACACTATAATTAAGCGAATATTGGATCTCTCCAAGCAGGAAGTGGATTTGACGCTCAATCAGGTGCTGAAGGATTTTTCAAAGCGGCACCGCAATATTTCAAAAATTTTTGAGAACCATTACGATAACCTGTGCCACGTTCTGGGACTGGATTTTAATGTTTCCCCCGATTCCCTGTCATTGGAAAGAAGATTACTGATCGGTTCCTACTTTACATCGGAATACGCGATTGAGGCGGCCGCCTTCTTTAATCCTTCCATCGTCGAAGACCCTGATCAGGGTAACCTGGAAGAAGGACAAAAACGCGTTATTGTCAGTTTTCGGGCGATCGGGGAGGGGCATATTTCATCCATCGTATTCAGAAGCGGCGTCATTACCCCAAATAATGAGTTGGTCTTCACACCGGCCGGAAAATTTGTTGATTTGCCGGAAGCCTTAAAGCGCCATGTATATGACAAAAAACAATTTTTGGAAAAATTGCACGAGATGGACATCCACAAAGATATCATCGAACCGATTATGGATAAACTGGGAGATGGATTCATCTATCGTGAATTGCAGGAAAGTATTGCCGCAAGCACCAAAAACATAGAACTAAGCTATAGTAAAAAAAAGGTGATCGATTCGATAAACTGGCTGGCCAATTCTCATTATGAAATCAGCTTTTCACTGGATACCGCTATATCGGAACGCGTCATTTTCCCTGTCTCGGCCCATGAAAGCAACGGTATTGAAGATGCGCGATTCGTCAAATTCATGGATGATGACGGCAGTATCACTTATTTTGCAACCTACACGGCGTATAACGGATATACCATTTTACCAAAATGCATCAAAACAAAAGATTTTTATCATTTCCGGGTATTCCCGATCCACGGTGAGTATACCCAAAACAAGAATCTGGCCCTGTTTCCGAAAAAAATTAAGGGGCAATATGCCATGATCTCCCGCCACGACGGGGTGAATAATTACCTTATGTTTTCCGATGACATCCATGCCTGGCATGATGCCCAAAAAATACAGGAGCCTAAATATCCCTGGGAATTTATTCAACTGGGCAATTGCGGCTCTCCCATTGAAACCGCAAAAGGGTGGCTGATGCTTACCCATGGGGTGGGTCCCATGAGAGAGTATTGTTTAGGGGCCGTACTGCTGGATCTGGAAGATCCCTCCAAAATCATCGGTCAACTCCGGGAGCCGTTGTTGATGCCAAATGCGGAAGAAAGAGAAGGGTATGTGCCCAATGTCGTCTATTCCTGCGGATCGATTATTCATAACGGTACGCTGATTATACCGTACGGGATGTCCGATTCTGCCTCGGGCTTTGCGGCGGTGTCTGTGGATGAGCTTTTGGATAAATTATTAAATGGTTGAGGATGCTGTTTGTCTGTGGTCCGTTGACTGTTGCCCAAAATGGTAGCCTTTCGCAACGGACCACCATAACGATCAAGGGACAGGACATAGTGTTCTATTACGCAGACATCGGCCTCACTGTAATTGATAAATTTGACCGCCTTTAAATAATCCCGTTGATGGTTCTGCCGGATAACGTATTTTATTTTTTCATTTTAATCCTTTGAATTCTTATGCCGACGGATCGGCGGTGGCTTCATCATATAAAATGACAGGCAGCACAATGGGCCGGAAGATTTCAGTATTCTGCGCGCCCGGCTTTTCAACAAATCGTCTTACCAGAAACGCACCTTCCGAGATATCCGGATCTCCGGCCATCGATCCAACGGACACCACTTCCAGGTTCTCTGAGTAAGGCTTGGGTGTTATTCGTCCATCCACACTGGCTTCAAGAACCCCTTTGAGGCCAAGTATCCCGGGAATGTCGGGGCCAT
>JASJGP010000547.1:0-3209 GCA_033791485.1 Desulfobacterales bacterium
TTTATTTATATAAACACTATAATATTTAAATAACGGAAAGGAGCAAAAAATGCAACATCGATTTTGTGTCTGCGGATGCGGTATATGGGTCCAGTATCTATTCCCAAATATGAACTGTCAGATAATTTTCAAATCGAAATCAGACCACACAGAAGGCTATTTGGTTAAATGCCCTTGCTGTGGGAATAAATTAAACATCGATATTCTTTATTAAGCTCGACTTTGTAAGCGGTATTTATAGTCGACATATTTTTAGGAGGCGAAAGGAATGATACGATTTGAATCATATCCGAATTATCAAAACTGTTACGAGTATCATGGAAACACATCTGTAGAAATCACCAGAAAACAGGATGGAGTTACAACTAAACGAGATTGGATATTGTTTGATTCTGTTGAGGAAGCCCAGGATTTTTTTAATAACAATTGTAATGACGATCAGGGGTATTATGTTCATTAAATTCGTTGATGGGATATTAGATTGTGTTTTCATGGTGATGGTTTTAATAATCTCAATTTTGGGGACGTTGATTGTTGGATTATAAACCACTTGGACAAATAGTTATTCGTATAGTTCCGGGCCACAAAATAGTACTGGTAAATTTAGATATTTTTTGTCAAGAAAATCTGATAGTTTCTCCGATCTGCCCTTTGCCGGACAAATTACGGAATTAGTGGGTCATGTTTTTATGCATTTTTGCTTTTTCCCCGATTCTGACGGTGCTGGTGTTAATGATTTTTAAGAACTGGAGCGGCTCCCGTGCAGGAGCGGCCGGTTGGGTCGTGTCCTTAATCACGGCAACATTTGTTTTCGGGGCGCACCCCGAACTTCTTGCCTATTCCCAGGTGAAAGGGGCCCTGCTATCCCTTAATGTTCTCTATATTATATGGGCTGCTCTTCTTTTATATAATGTTGTCAATGAAACCGGTGCCATAAAAGTAATCGGCATGGGCATACAAAGATTTAGCGGTGACAAATCCATACAAATTATCATCTTTGGGTGGATATTTGCTTCTTTCCTCCAGGGTGTTGCCGGTTACGGCGTCCCCATAGCCGTCGTTGCACCGCTTCTTGTCGGTCTTGGTTTTTCTCCTGTTGTTGCCGTTGCCGTTCCGGCAATTGGACATTCATGGTCCGTCACATTTGGCTCAATGGGGGCATCGTTTCAGGCTCTTATGGCCGTATCCGGTCTTGAAGCTTCCTATCTTGCGCCCTGGTCCGCAAGCCTTCTTGGTATTACCACTTTTCTTTGCGGTATTTTTGCCGTGTATGTATACGGTGGCTGGAAAATGGTAAAACACAGTCTGATTGCGATTCTTATCGTTGGATCAGCCATGGCCGGCACACAATATGTTCTTGCCGTTTCCGGGATGTGGACCCTTGGTGGGTTCGGCGCAAGCCTTGTCGGGCTTGGATGTGGCCTTGCTGTTGCAAAATTGAAAATATACAACCAGACGTCCCCTTCACAAACCCACCTTGAAATGGGGCTGTGGTGGGCACTGTCAGCATACCTTATTCTTATCGCCCTTGTTTCTTGCGGCGTTATGATACCTTCTGTCAAAGCATTTCTCGGACAGGTTAACCTATCCTTTACATTCCCGGAAATAGTATCGTTAAAAGGATGGGTCACCAAGGCCGGCGAAGGCAAAGGCATCAATCTGTTCGGCCATGGTGGGGCCCTGCTGTTATACTCCTCCATTATAAGTTATTTCGTTTACCGCTCAAAGGGCTTTTATAAACCCCATGCCTTAAAAGCCATACTACAAAAAACCGTGCAGAGCGGGGTTCCAACAAGTCTGGGTATTGTCAGCATGGTTTGTTTTGCCATAATAATGGATCACTGCCAGATGATATACATTCTGGCCGAAGGAATAAGCCGGGTTTTCGGCTCTTTTTATCCTTTGATTTCGCCCTGGATCGGACTACTGGGTGCTTTTATGACAGGCAGCAATACAAACTCCAATGTTGTATTCGGAGTCCTTCAGCAGGAAACCGCACAAATGGCTGGGCTCAGCACGGCCCTGGTTCTTGCAGCCCAGACAACCGGTGGCGCCCTTGGAAGCATGATTGCTCCGGCAAAAATATTGGTGGGTTGTTCCACCGTCGGCCTGTCAGGCAAAGAAGGGCCTGTTTTAAAGGTCACGCTGCGCTACGGACTTTTAATTACCGGTATTGTAGGCATTATTACCCTACTGGCATCTTTCATCACTTAGAGATAAATAGCAGAAATGGATAATTTTTTAATAAAGCACAGCGGCCGGCTGAAAACCACGGCATTGATATTAATGCTTGTGATACCTTTTTTACTTTATGCAGCTGCATCGTATAATTCTATGCTTCAGGTAAAGCTGTTGCTGGCACTTATGATCGGCAATATGCTGTACGTCATGCTAAAAGGATAGAGGACAGAGTTTTGAATGCGGAATGCGGAATGTGGAAAGAAAAAAAGAGGACGGAGGACAGATAAGGTAGATGATAAAACCACGGGATAGTTTGAGCGGCAACTTGCAGGCTGTGACAAAAACCAAATTTCATGAGCAGATAGTCGACCAGGTACAGGCTCTAATTGGAAAAGGCCGGCTGAAGCACGGAGATCGGCTTCCTCCGGAAAGAGAACTTGCAAGTATTTTTAAGGTTTCGCGCCATTCTGTGCGCGAAGCAATTCGAGTGCTGGAACAAAAAAAGGTTTTAAAAAGCAGGCCCGGGAGCGGAACCTTCATTATTTTAGAAAACGAATCGTCTGTGGTTGAATCACTGGCCAACGCCATACTCCGGGAAAAAAACACTCTTTCCGAAATATTTCAATTCAGAAAATTACTTGAACCGCAGATCGCCGGGCTTGCAGCCCGGAACGCTAAAAAAAAAGATATTATGGTTCTGGAAGACCTTCTTGAACAGCAGCAAAAGGAGCTTGGTAATACCCTGGTGTCAAAAGAGCTTGATGAAAAATTTCATCTTACCCTGGCTAAGGCTACCGGCAACTCCGTTCTTTTGCAGGTGGTGGAGCTTTTTGGTCACATTTTGCTGAAAAGCCGACATAAAAATTCCCAGAGCCCGCATCGAAATAAGCTGTCTGTCAAAGGACATAAAAAAATATTAAATGCAATTAAAGATGGTGATTCAAAGGCTGCTAACAATTTGATGGCAGGCCATCTGAAGGCAATTCGGGAACTTGTAATATCAACAAATAACCCTAACCCGGACAAGC